>CACBHP010000007.1 GCA_902539115.1 uncultured Prochlorococcus sp.
TGTTGGAACTATTAAATTAGCATCTTCAATTTTTTATGAAAAAAGTATAAGTGAATATTTAGCTCTTTAAATTTCCCTTAGTAATTTTGTTTTAATGTAAGGCAATTTAATAAATCTGTAAATTTTTTATTAAATTAAGCATTTAGTTATATATTTAATATCTCTACAATTAAAAAATTTTCTTTTCTTTAAATCTATTTGATAAATTATTTCAATTATTTAATTTTCTATTTCCCTTAAATTTTGGCATTTGTGAAGAATTCTTGGGATTTACACCTTCCTGCATTATTACTTTTTTTATAGTTAAAAAAAATATATAAAAGTCTAAAAGAAAATTCATATTTTTCGTATACCAAACATCTAATTTAAATTTTTCTTCCCATGAAATTGTATTACGTCCTTTTATTTGTGCCCAACCACTAAATCCAGGATAACAATCATGTCTTTTAATTTGTTCATCATTGTAGTAATTTAAATACTCCATTAGAAGTGGTCTTGGACCAATAAAACTCATTTCACCCTTCAAAATATTAATTAAACTTGGCAATTCATCCAAAGATGTTTTTCTAAGAAAACGTCCAAGTTTTGTCTTTCTATCTTTGTCTGCTAATAGATTACCCCTTTTATCTCTTATATCCTTCATAGATCTAAATTTTAATAAATTAAATTTCTTACACTTATAACCCGGCCTTTCTTGTTTAAAAAAAACTGGCTCGCCCATAGATATTTTTATAAAAAAAGCAATAACTAAAAAAAGAGGAGATAGAAAAAACAAAAGTAAAATAGCAAAAAATTTATCACATAAAAATTTAAAAGCAAAGTATAAATTTCTTTTATGATAATTATTAACTCGACTATGGTTTTCAGAAAATGTTTTATTAATTATTCGAAGAAATTTTTGAGATAGATCACTTCTAGAAAAATTCTGTTCAGCAATTTTTCTTGAATTATATGACATTTCTTGTAAAAGATTTTTGTTGTCAGACAAGTATATCAATCCCTTAGCAAAATCTTCAGGATCATTTTGTTTAACCTTTATTCCTAATTTATTGTTTAAAATAATTTCAGACATCCAACCAGGATAATTTATTAAAATTGGTAAGCCTGAAGATAAATAATCAAAAAATTTATTAGGTGAGGTACCTCTGTAAAACGCGGGGACATCTTTTAAAATCATTAAACCTAAATGAACATTATTTTTTAAAATTTCAGCTAATTCTAATTTAGGAAATGGATCTATGAAATGGCAATTATATATATTCTCATCAAATTTTTTCTTTATTAATTTGCTTTTCAATAGACCATCTCCTATTAAAACTATATGAATATCATCCCTACCCATTTCCAAAAGTTTTTTAGCGGCATCAAGAACTGAATCTAAACCATTGGCTAAACCATGGGCTCCAGTAAAAGCTGCCAAGAATTCAATTTTCTTTCCATTAAATATTTTTATTTTATTTATTGTTTTGGGTACTACCTTTTTTGAGATTTCTAAAGTTTTAAAAATTTCCAAATCGCAGGCATTGGGAATTTCTATAACTTTTTTAGGCTCTTTATTTTTTAAAATAATTTCTTCACATATTCCTGGAGCTAAACCAATAATATTATCTGCTGATTTATAACTCAACCATTCAAGAAGGTAAAGAGACCATAATATTAGTGGATTTTTAATTATTTCCATAGATTTTGGCAATTTAGGCCATAAATCTCTAACTTCAAAAACAAAGGGGATTCCTTTTAACCATCTTCCAAAAATACCTGGTAAAGATATAGTTAAAGGCGTTGAAGTAGCAAAAATCAAGTCATATTTTTCTTTAAAAACTAAAACACAACTTTTCCATGTATATTTTAAAAAGATTAATGATCTTGTGAAAATTGTATTTGAATTTGAGTATTTAATATCAAATTCAATAATATCAATTCCATCTACATAACCCCTTCTAAATCCATTCTTTGATTTACCTGTGAGTCCAGAATTTGATCTATCTGAATTTAAACATACAATAGTTACAGAATGTCCGCTCTTAATAAGTTCTAATGCAAATGAATATGATCTGGTGCCATTAGAACCATAAAGAGTTGAAAAATATTGATGAAAATAAATTATTCTCATTTAAGTTTTTGTATTTTTTTTATAGTCTGCATGTTTAATTATTTTGTTTGTTAATCTCAAATTTCGTTATAATTTTAGCAGGAGAATCTTTTACTCTAACCTCTAAGACTGGAATAGTTTTTTTGTAAAAATAAAATCTAGATTCGTATCCATATTTTAGATTTATGGAACATTTATTTTCAAAAGTATTAATTTTTATTGAACCATATAAGCTTTTAATTTGATTATTTTCTTGTTCCCATTCTGCAGGTATTAATCTCCATCTAAGAGTCGCATATCCTGAAAAGTTTGAAATGCTATCTCTAATAATCCAAACAGTTCCTTCTGCGTTATATTCTATACTTCTAATGTGTTTTCCAAGATTACAAGAATAAGATGAAGATATTATAAATTGATTACTAAAATTACTAAAACTATTACTTTGAATTCTTAGAAAATCAGAAGATAACCAATCCCCCCAAAGGAAACGGCCTATTTTTTTCATTGGCTCTAAAGAATTAAACTGGACAGTATTATGACTAGAGACTCCTTGAAAATAATTTAAATCATTAAAAGACGCATTATATTTATAACTACCTCCATCTCTTAAAATATTTTTTCCATTACTCCAAAGATCAAAATGTAGTGGATCAGCATGTATAGGTCTAAATTTATATATTGGAATCTTTAAATATGCCCAATTCTTTAAATTAGGGCAAATCTTAACATAACCTCCTTCTGGAAAAATTTTATAATCTTTATCACTTCGTATTGAATATTTTTCATTTTTAATATTAAGTCTTTGATTTAAATTGAGCCAAAATAAAGGTTCATCCCATATTCCTTTTTTCAATGATATTTCAACATTAAAAATAGTTGAGGCTAATCTCAAAGTAGGTCTAAAATTAGTATAGCTTTGACTATGAAACTTATAACAATATGTTCCATCATTTGCTCCTATATTTGAGGTTTGTCCAGTTAATGGGTCAACAAATTCATCAAGCCATCTTACGGCGTTTTTACAATTTTTATAGAACATTTCTGAAAACTTATCAAGTTTGAGAATTCTCCTCCAAATTTCAATTAAACATAATGTATCTAAAACAAACCTATGATAATTAATTGAATATTGTGAAAAAGTTCCATCTTTCATTATTAAATTATTAATACAATTTTCAATAGAATTTCTACCTAGAGATTTATACTTTTTTTCATTAAGCCACGATCCTCCAATAAATAATCCTGCTGCTTCTGAAAGCCAATGATTATTCGCTTGTGCAATTGCATATTTATGTGTAACCAATATTCTTTTTAAATGTATATGAACAAATTCTTTTCTACTTTTGGTTCTTATTGGAGAAGATTTCGGTGCATCTAAAATTTGCCAAGTTTGCATTGCATGCAAAAGTCTTATTGCAACTTCTTGTCCGCATGTCCAGTTTAAACCAGAATTAAAGGGATTTTCTTCGCACCAACTTCTTGAAAACCTATTTAAACCCTCAGAATATTTTTTTTCACCAGTCAATCTAAGAGCTCTCGCAAAAATTGGAGCCCAAGACCATCTAGAACTCTCCCATACTAATTTTATATCTTGATCAGCAAACAAATTAAAATTTTCCCAATGTTTACTAGAGTTTTGAAAATCAACGTTTTCAAATGGATTGCAAAACCAATTAGGTGGCGATCCCACAAATTTATAATCTTTACCAAAAAAATCTAAAAAACCTCTTAATTGCTTATCAGCTTCTTCAACGCAAAGGGAATTTGCCTGTTTAAACCATTCTTCAATCACATTAAACGGTAATATATCATCCAAAACCATATCTGGCACTGGACAACTATATATAGGATTTAAAAATGAATAAATTCGAAATCTTAACTTTAATCTATGAATAAATACATAAAAACAATTTTTTACCCCTAATTTTCTTATTATTCCGAATATCACAAAATACCTTTTCAAAACTTCTCACCCTTAACAAACTAAACTCAGTACTATTTTCCATTATAGATCAAAATATATATTAGAAATAAGAACAACTTAACTTGATTAATTATTATTAAACAACCATTATTTATAGTAATATCTTTAAAACTTAAAAAGATATCAGTAAAATCTGGATACTGAGGTTAATTAAAATTAATAAAAGATTTAGCTAAATCTCCAAGATAAAAATTTCTCGAAGAATTCAACAAGCAATCACAATAAAGTACTATAAGAAATAACGACTTCACAAATAAATCTTTCAATAGATTTATATGAAGGACGTTTAGTTGGGGCCATAGCTCAGCTGGTAGAGCACCTGCATGGCATGCAGGGGGTCAGGGGTTCAAATCCCCTTGGCTCCATTGAATTTTAGTAGTGATAACAATTAGTTTGAATAATTTTATACTTTTTTTTATCTCAAATAAATTATAAACTGGTGATCTCTGCGACCATAACAACTGAATTTGTTAAAAGCTAGTTATAGCTCAATTTGGTACCTTCATGGCATGCAGGGGGTCAGTGGTTCGAATCCACTTGGCTCCTTTTTCTCTTTTTATCCTAAGGATATACTCAGAAGTTTAGTATTGGCATTAATTCCTAAGTACTTTTCCAAGTTTATTTAATAAAATATGCAAATTGAAATTGAAAAAAAATTTTTGTGGCATAAATAAAAAATTAATTTCCTTTGACAAGCTCATGAAATTAATCAAATCAATAATAGTTTTGCTCATAAATTATGATTTTAAAGAATTAATTTTAAAATAAATTCTTTTTCTAAAACCAAATGAGGTTAGATTGACGATCTATTTCTTATAAAGAATAAAATTTAGAAAGCATTTAGTAAAATTAAGTTTATAGTTAATAAAATATAAATTAATTTTAGAAAAAAAGTGAATATTTTAATTACAGGAGCTGGAGCGTTACTAGGACAAGGTATTTATAAATCAATGGAATATACAAATTCAATTAAAGAATACTTTGTTGGAATGGCAGATCCTTGTCCAACTTCTGCAGGATTATATTGGGGAAATGCTTCTCATATTATTCCATATGCAAATGAAAAAAATTACATAACAGAATTAATTGAATTAATAATCAAATATAAGTATGAAATTCTAATACCTGGAACAGATATTGAATTACCTATTCTTTCGCAACATAAGAAATTTATAGAAGCTCAAACTGAATGTAGATTAGTTATTAGTGAAAAGAATGTGATTGACATAGCTAATGATAAGTATATGACTTATAAATTCCTTGAAAGAGAATCATTTAATCCACCAAAAACTTGTTTGCCACAAGATTTCGAGGAATTTTCGAAACAGACTAATTACCCCTATATTATTAAGCCTAGATATGGTGCAAGGTCAGTTGGAATTTATTTAGTTAAGGATTATTCAACATTACAAAAAGTTTTAAAAAAATCTGATAAACCAGTAATTCAAGAATATATATCAGACAAAAATGGCGAATTTACAGCTGGATCTTTTACATTAAAAAATCAATGTTTATCTACTATTTTATTCCGAAGAGAATTAAGAGATGGGAATACATATAAAGCCGAAGTATATAATGAAGCAAGGATATCTGATCATATTCAAAGAATAACCAATAAACTTAAACCATTTGGACCATGTAATTTCCAGTTTAGAATAGATGAGAGAGGTTTTCCCAGAGTATTTGAGATAAATGCAAGGTACTCAGGGACTACTATAATGAGAGTACAATCAAATTTTAATGAGGTAGATTGGATAATTAAATATTTTTTAAATAACGAAATTCCATTTATTAATGAAGAATTTAAAGAATTATCTTTCATGCGTTTTTTTGATTTAGTAAGCATTCCAAAAAATGACGTTCTAAAATAATAAAATGATTGGTATTTCAGGATATTCAGGACTGCTTGGATCTTCAGTTTTAAGAAAATGTCTATCAACAAAAACTGAATTTAAAGTTTTCGGTAGGGGAAATGACTCTAAAAAAATATTTTATAATTTTGCTTATTTAAATCTAAATCAAGCAATTAATGAAAACATGATTAATGAGCTTAAAGGAATTAAAACTTTTATTCATTGTGCTTCTCAAATTAAACCAAATAAGTCATTAACAAATTTGAATTTAATTCACAAAGATTTTATTGATAGAAATGCTTTATTTCAAAGTGAATTAATTGAAGCTTGTATAAAGGCAGATGTTAAAAAGTTGATTTTTATATCTGCTACTAATAATTTAAAACCAAATCAAAATGGTTTTATAGATAAAGAATCTGGTTTTCAAACTAAAATAAACTCCTCTTATCTAATTTCAAAAATGGTTGCTGAATTATTAAGCAAAACCTACAATAATGAAAATATTTTTATACAGTTTATTCGTCCAAGCTCTTTATATGGTTCTAATTCGAAATATGGTTTAGTGAATAAATTTATTAAAAATCTTATAAATGGGGAAGAAATTATAATAGATGGAGACGGATCTTGGTCTTCAGATTTAGTCTATGTAGATGACGTTACCGATATAATTTTTAAACTGATAAATAATTTTAAAATAAATGAAATTAATATTGGGACTGGTAAATTAACGTCAATATTAAATCTTGCTCATCTTATTTGCAATAATTTAAATTGTTCAAATAAACTTATTAAATTTAAAAAACAAACTACTATAAAAAATAGTCAAAATATCTTTTATCCTGTAGAACCAAAAGATTGTGAAAAGATATTGAATAGAAAAATGACCTCAGTCAGTGAAGGCGTTTCAAATATTATTAATAACTTAATTGATTAGATTAAATGAATTATGCTGTAGTTGGAGATATTCATGCAAATATTTTTGCTTTAGATGCTTGTCTTGATTCTTTGAAGAAGTTTCAAAATAACCAAAATTTTAAATTAGATAAAATAATTTTCATAGGCGATTTGTTAACTTATGGAACACATGTAAATGATACTCTTGAAAAACTTTTAAATTTTAGCCTGAAAAATAATGTCGAATTTATTCTTGGTAATCACGATGAAATGTATCATCAATTATTAAGTGGAAAAGACTCATATTACTTTAAGAAATTACCTGAATGGATAAAGATATCTGTAGATTTAACACTAGAAAAACTTGATGAAAAAATTTTTAATTCATTTAAAATGAATAAATATTTAATTTTTGGGCAATCATTAATATGTCATGCAAATTGTTTAATATTGGACTCAGCTAATAAAAATAAATGGATTTATATTGATTCATTAGAAAGTTATAAAGAAGAGGCAGAACGTCTTAAGAGATTAAATTTAAAATTAGCTGTTTATGGACATACTCATAGAAGAAAAATATTTTTTAATGAAAAGCATCAAAAAGTATTTTTTAATGAAAACCCAAATTTTGAAAAATTTACCTTTGACTTAAGCAAATCCTCTCCTCTAATACTTAATGCCGGTTCAATAGGTCAACCAAGATCATTAAATGATTTAGATTGTTCTTGGTTATTTATAGAAGAAGATCTTAACAATAATATTTATCAAATAAACTATATTAAATTTGAATATGATATTAATGGATACTTGAATGCCATTGATAAAGAATATTCATCAAATTTAGAACATGCAAAAAAATTTAAAAGTTTTTTTACAAAGTACAATAATTAAAGATACTTTTAGCTATTCAAACCAATAGATTTTTTTTTTCTTATAAATATTTAGAAATTTCAAACTGAACTATGTTAAAAAATCTTTGAAAAGGTCCTTAATTGGAATTATTTGCAAAGATTCTTTGGTACTGCAAGCGTGCAGGGGGCACTAATAAGACTGAGATTTGCTCCAATTAAAATTAAACACTTTCTAATTCTTTTTTAAAATTTAATAATACAAAAATAGATTAAATAAGTATAATTTTTATTTATAAGATTAATCTGTTTTTACTTTTAGAAAGTCTATAACTTTTTCTGAAAAAACTTTACTCTACCTTCGCTAGCTATTTCTACAAATTTATTTTTTGATAATTTTTCCAAAACTTCATTATAAAAATTATCTTCTAAACCAGAATGTTTTCGAATTCCATGAAATTCTATTAAGATTTTATTAAGACAAGAAGGCCATTTATTATTAAGTAAAAGTTCATACTCATTACCTTCAATATCTAGTAACAAAAAATTATATTCAAATTTCATATAAATTTCTTCAAGAGTTATACAGGGAATCTTAACTTTATTTTTGGAATTAATTCTCTTTTCTATTGAAGATGAATGAATTTCTTTATTTAAATAAAAGTCTAACTCTTTCCTTTTATTAACAATACAATTGAGTACTTTAAAACTTACATTATTTAATTTTTTTAGGGAATTTATAACATTTATCATCCTAGGATTTGCCTCAATTGCAAGAACATTTTCAGAAGTTATTATTTTGGAAGCAAAAGTAGAAAGAAAGCCAGTGCAAGAACCTATTTCTAAGACTCTGTCTTTTCTTTCAATATATTTGGATAAAAGTCTAATTTCAGAGGATTCCCAACTATTTTGGTAAAAAAAATTCTTATATTTCTTAAGAATCTCATCACTTACATCAATTTTAACTCCATAGTTAGTAACGATACCTGGTTGAAATACTAACCTATATATATATTTTATTAACTTCAAAAATTTATAAAATATTTTCACTTTTTTTATAAATATTTTTTATATTAACACACCAAAATTTTCCTTAATTAATGTAATTTCTTTAATGCTTATTTGAATAGAATTGAGACATTTTCCATATTCCTTTTAAGCTTAAGCTATAGTTGAACCAAAATTATTATTTAATCTTCATACTAAATATTTAGATTTACACCATTAATCAAACTATGCATTTTTTTAATATAAATAGCAATAGCGATAATAAAAAAGTTAATACTTAAGAAAGTAAATAATTTGATTTCTAAAATTACTCTATAAAATATTATTAGGTTTTTGAAATTACAATAAAAAAATGAATAGTGAAATTATTTTTTATAGACCAAAAGCAAAAGGACATGGAGCTACTTTTAGGCAAGAATGTTTAATAAAATACTTAATTAAAAAATCTGAAATCATACACATTATCACACTCGAAAAAGAAAAATTCCATATTGAGGGAAAATACAATGTCAGAAATTTAATTTTCAACAAACTTGCAAGAAAAGTTTCAATTTTAAGATGGATATTTTTGCTATTAACGACATTTTTTTTGATCTCAAACTTGCGTAATAAGTCAATTAAATTAATTGCTTTTTCAGATTATGAATCTATTATCTTCAGGTTAGCTTTATCAATATTAGAAATAAAGCATATGATTTCTAAAAACTTAATTAAAAAAAATATTAAAGAAAAACCAAAATTTGAAATTATTTTCTTTTCTAGAGGTGATATAGTTGAAATTTTTAAAACAAATCATCCTAAAATTAACTTTATAAAAAATTTAATAATAAACATTAGCATCTCATATTATAAGAAAATTCAACTTCTTGGGATACTATCTTCTTCTAGATACGTAGTTCAGATGGATTTTTTAAAAAATACTATCAATAGTAGATTTTCTATTGCAAAAGAAATTGATGTAATTAGCAACAATATTATTTATCCAAAAATTAACATTAACTCGAATAGTAATAATAATAAATTAACTAAAAAAAATTTTCCTTTTAATTCACAAATAACTATTGGTTTTGCGGCACCTCTTTTTTTAAGAGTTAAATCTTTAGATATCTTTATAAAGATTTGTAATGAACTAAACAGTAATTTCCCTATAAAAGTTATTACTGCTGGAAGTGGTGTAGATGAATTATATTTCACCTCTAAAATAAGAAAAATTATTGGTGAAGATAATTATTTACATCTTGGATGGTTAGATAATTTGAATATTTTTTTTGAAAAGATTGATATCCTTATAATTCCTAGTAGATATGATTCTTGTCCTAATTTCTTGTTAGAAGCAATTAATATTCCAAACATAAGAATAATTGCTTCAGACATACCTGCACATAGAGAAATATTAATGCAAAATGATCTCTTATTTCCTCTAGAAAATTTCAAAGAAATTAATTACAAATTTAAAAAAATCATATTAATGAAAAATGAGAGATATAAAAGTTATATAAATAAGGTAAAAGAAAAATATACGTTCAATTGGGAAGATGAAATTTACAAAGTAATAAACAAAACTTAGTTGAAAGCCAAATAAAAAAAAGGAATCTACATAAGATTAAAGTTTTATATTTTGGAATAAATGATATATGTAAATTTATAGTCAATTAAAATTTACTTTCAAAATTTCCTCTTATTTACTTAAGGTAAAATTAAATTAATTTTAAAACTAAATTTTTCTCCAGACTGCTATTAATTTACCCTGAAAAACAACATCATTTGGATTTAATTCGATAGGCTCATATGCGGGATTCGCTGCTTCTAAAAATATTTTATTCCCTTTCTTAACAAAATATTTTAACGTTGTGCCTAAACCAGGAACCATAGCACTAACAATAGTACCGTTTCTCAAAGAAGTTAAATTTTTTATAGGTTCCATTAAAACCATATCACCATCTGCAATGCAGGCATCGATCATTGAATCTCCATTAACAGTTAAAGCAAAAATATCATTTTTACTAAATACTTCTGAGATGTCTAAGTTTTCTTGGACATCAGAAAAAGATTCTATTAATCCGCCTGCAGCTACTGACCCCATTATAGGCACTCCATTAATTACATCATCAACTATTTGGAGTGTTCTTGCTTTACCTTCTTGCCATGATATGTAACCTTTTTCTTGTAAATGTTTTAAACGACTTTGAATTGGAGCAGGTGATTTTAGACCCATAGCTTGCATCATTTGTCTTATGGTTGGACTATGTTGAAAATCTTTTAAATAGGCTTTTATCCACTCAAGCAACTCATTTTGAGCTTGCGTAAGATCTTGCGTAGGAGAATTCACTTCAAGGAAACAGATATAAACTAATACATTTGTACCTCTTTTAGGTTAGTAATGCAAGTAATTTAAGAGAAGAAGCAACTTAGCAATGCTTGTTGAACGTGCAATCTGTTTTCTGCTTGATCAAAAATTCTACTTTTTTCTCCTTCCATAACTTGATTAGTGATCTCTTTACCTCTGTATGCGGGAAGACAATGTAAGACAATTGCATCTTCTTTTGCTTTATTTACTAAACTTTGATCTAATAAATATCCGTTAAACTCTCTATCTTTTTCATCTTTTTGATTTTCTTCTCCCATCGAAGTCCAAACATCTGTATACAAAACGTTTGCATCTAAAGCGGCTTTGGAAGGATCATTAGTTATAGTTAAAAAGTCATCATTGCCTCTTATTTGTTTAGCTTTAGAAATAATATCTTTATTAGGCTGAAAACCTTTGGGACAGGCGATTCTAATTTTCACACCTAATAAAGCTCCACATAAAATAAGGGAATTTGCAACATTATTTCCATCCCCTACAAAGGTTATTACTAAATTCTCTAATCTTCCAAATTCCTCTTTAATTGTCAAGAAATCAGCTAAAGCTTGACATGGATGTTCTAAATCTGTGAGAGCATTAATCACCGGCTTCGAAGACCACTTTGCATACTCTTCTAAATCTGAATGATCAAATGTTCTAATTGCCATAACATCACAATATCTACTTAGAACTCTTGCTGTATCTTTAATTGGCTCGCCTCTTCCTATTTGTGATGTTGTGGGATTTAGGTCAATAGTGGTTCCACCAAGCCTAGTCATCGCAACTTGAAAACTAACTCTCGTTCGGGTGGAGGACTTATCAAAAATAAGTCCTAAAACCTTACCACTAGCATTAACATTCAAATCTTTATTTTTGAAATCTTTTGCAAGATTAAGGATATGATTAATTTCATCTTTTGTTAAGTCAAAGCTTGAAAGAAAGTGATCTTTAGCAAGCTTTATCGGTTTTAACATAAATATTATTAAATTAATTTTAAATTCTACTATGCAGGCATTTTGCTTTCTTCAAGAAGATTTTTAAGATCTTCACCTTCAATTACCTCTTCTTCAAGGATTTTCTGAGAGATAGATTCTAGTAGAGGTAAATTATTCCTTAAAATTTTTAATGCTGTCTCATGCGCATCATCTACTAAATCTCTTACCTCTTTATCTATTGCTTGAGCCGTTGCATCACTTACTGACCTTCGAGGATTATTGCCATTACCTAAGAATTGGCCACCACCTTGCTTATCATAGGCCAGTGGTCCCAATATTTCACTCATACCAAATGTACCGACCATCTGCTCAGCTATATCAGTAGCTCTTTGTAAATCATTTGAAGCCCCGGTAGTAATCTTTCCAAAAACAACCTCTTCAGCAGATCTTCCTCCTAAGAGGGTAGCTATTTGCCCTTTCAATTCGTCTTTTGAATTAAGAAATCTTTCCTCGGTGGGCAATTGAAGAGTATAACCAAGTGCACTCATTCCTCTTGGTACTATGGAAATTTTTGCGACTTTTGAACCTCCTGGCATTAAATGACCCACAATTGCATGGCCCACTTCGTGATAAGCAACGACTTTCTTTTCATCATCTTGTAAAACACGACTCTTCTTTTCCAAACCAGCCACAACTCTCTCTATCGCTTCACTTAAATCTTGTTGTTCTACACTCTTTCTTTTAGCTCTGGCGGCAAGTAAAGCAGCTTCATTTACCATGTTAGCTAAATCAGCTCCCGCGAATCCACTAGTAGCTTGAGCAATTGAATCCAAATCTATGGAATCTGCAAGTTTAACTTTTTTTGTATAGATCTCTAAAATAGTTTTTCTGCCGGACAAATCTGGTCTGTCAACTAGTACCTGTCTATCAAATCTTCCTGGTCTTAGAAGTGCTGCATCAAGAACCTCAGGCTGGTTAGTAGCAGCAAGAACTATAACTGGCTTATCAGTTGATGCAAATCCATCCATTTCAGTAAGAAGCTGGTTTAAAGTTTGTTCTCTCTCATCATTACCACCAACTACTCCCATAGATCCTGATCGACTTTTACCAATAGCATCCAATTCGTCAATAAAAATAATACAAGGGGCTTTTTTCTTAGCTTGTTCAAATAAATCTCTAACTCTTGCTGCACCTGCACCTACAAATAGTTCAACAAATTCAGAACCTGAAATAATGAAGAATGGAACTTCTGCTTCGCCAGCAACAGCTTTTGAAAGAAGAGTTTTCCCTGTCCCAGGAGGTCCTACAAGAAGGACTCCTTTAGGTATTCGTGCTCCAATATCTGTATATCTTTCTGGCTTCTTCAGAAAATCAACTATCTCGGTTAATTCGTCTTTCGCTTCATCAACTCCTGCTACATCAGCAAATGTTACTTTTGACTCATCATCGGGTACATAAACTTTAGCTTTACTTTTAGTAAAACTAAGAGCTCCCTGAGCACCTCCGCCTCCCATACTTCTTCTAGCAAAGAATTGTAAGACTAGAATAAAAATTAATGGAGGAACAACCCAACTTAAAATGGTTGAGAAGAAATTAGGTTTTTTTGGAGGAGCAGCAGCAAACTCAACACCTTTACTTTCTAATCTTTGAGGAAGGTCCATATCAAAAATTGGGGTTGTTGCCAAAACAGAAGGAGCGCCTTCCTCAGCGCCATTTAACTCATATCTAATTTGTTCTTGAGTGATATATGCACGCTTAACTTCCCCATCATTAACCTGATCTATAAATAAAGAGTAAGGAACTCTAGGGATTTGCATATTTTGATTAGGAAATAGGCTACTAAATAAAAGTAATGCTCCAACACCTATTAAGATGATATTTACAATTCCAAATCTTCTATTAGGTTGATTATCGTCTTGTCTTATCGGCATGTTTGTGATCGATTTTGAACTTATTATAAACTAAACGAAGAGTTTCCGTATCTGTATTATTTTTTTTTGGTAAGAACCGAACGGTATTTTGACCGATATAAATGATTTATAAAAATTAATTTTTAAATGAACTTTTAACGCATATATCATTTCCAATCAAACTAACCTGAGAATCACTTAATTTAATAATTTCATGCATTCCTTCAAATTCAAAATCTCCTAAAGGATTCATACTATTTTCTCCCCCTAAAATTTTTGGAGCAATAAAGGTAATAATTTCCTGAATACAATTAGATTTAATAGCGGCAGTAGCCAATCGGGGGCCACATTCCCACAAAACATTATTACATCCCCTTTTAGCAAGTATTTTTGAAATCAACTCTGGATTATCTGATGATACCTTTTCAACTTCAACAGACTTTGGAATCCTAGTGAGGTAGTTTTCATTTGCTGTTGAAGAATCATAAATTACTAATGTTTTTGCCTTATTACAATCCCAAAGATTAGATTGTGTTGGTAAGTCTAAACTTTTTGTAAACACAACCCGCAAAGGCTCAGGATTTTTTAAACCTCTCGTAGTTAAGAGGGGATTATCTCTTCTTAATGTGTTTCCACCAATGATTATTGCATCAAATTCTGATCTAAAAGAGTGTACTAAGGACCTTGATTCTTCATTAGTAATCCATTTACTTTTTCCATTTTTTAAAGCTATTCTTCCATCAATACTCATTGCCCATTTAAAAACACCAAATGCCTTTTTAGTAATATTCCTATGAATGAAAGCCTTATTTAAATCTAAGGATTCCTTTTTACATAATCCTAAGTGAACTTGTATTCCAGCTTCTTTTAGCAGCTTAATACCTTTACCAGCGACTCTTACATCAGGGTCTTCAATAGATATATAAGCCTTTTTTATCCCAGAGGATATCACCTTATCTACACATGGAGGTGTTCTACCCTGGTGGCAACAAGGTTCAAGATTTACATAAATTGACCCACCTTTAGCATCTTTTTTTAAATTATTAAAAGCCATTGCCTCTGCATGAGGCATCCCGGCCTTGTAATGAAATCCTTCTGAAATAAACTTTCCATTCTTATCTAGTATCACTGCTCCCACCCTTGGGTTTGGACTCGTTGTGTTTTTGCCTAAAGAAGCCAAAAAAATTGCTCTTTTCATCCATTTTATATGGCTTACATTTTTTTCAGTCATCTCCAAAAATCAAATTCAATTTATTGATCTCCACTCTTTAACAACAAAGGGTGGAACAGGTAACTCAGAAAAAACTCCCGACAAAGATAATCTTAATGGCCTATTTTTATCTAAATTTTCAATCAATTCATCAAGATCGAATTCTGCTGCAGCTTGTCTTCCATCATTTGCTAATTCCACATTAAGTAATGTTTTATCATCTAGAAGCCACTGTTTTCTTCCTGATTCAACCCTCAAGTCAGTGGGATGATCAATCCTAAGATTTCCTGGATATCCTATTACTCTCAAGATCAATTTATCTTCAAAAAGAGGGGATTTATAAGCTACTAATTGCCAAGTTTCAAAGTCCAAATCTCTTAAAAACTCACTGCTGGCATTCATTAATGCCCCATTTATTTCTGTTTCTACAACTTCTGCGGATACTGTTAATGGGTTAAAAATATAGGATAGTAGAAAAATTAAAGGTAATATTTTTTTTAAAAAAATATTTTTATTTGATTTTGTAATTTTCTTCATTTTCTGAATCCATAAGGGCATCAAGAGTAACAGCTGTTCTTACAATAGCTTGATATCTTTTGATTATTTTACGATTTTTTTCTATAACTCGAGATAAATTCAAAGTGTCTTTTTCAGAATAGCTAGATGTTAAATCGTTAGAGTCTTCTTCAATAAACTCAAATTCACTATCTTTATTTATTAGAGTTAATAATAAATCATGTAATCTCTTTCTTCTTTCAGACAATTGATTTATTATGAAAGCTCGAACAATCATAAGATAATTTAATAAAACATTCAAATAGATAAGTTTCTTTTAATTAAATTTGCATGACTGAAAAAAAAAGAAAAATTCATGTAGTAGGAATTAATTCTTATAAATTTGAGGATTTATCTTTCAAATTACAAAATCTATTTCAAGAGACAGATTCTATTGCAGTTCCAAATTCATATTTTGAGGAAATAAAATCATGGAGCGAAAATGGTTTTGAAAAAAAGAAATTATTTTTTTCGAGCAACAGTAATAAGGAACTTGTTAACTGGCTTAGATCACAAAAAACTGATGTTATTTTAATTTCGAGAGGAGATCCACTTTGGTTTGGCATTGGTAGAATACTACTAGAAAATTTTTCAAAAGATGAATTAATTTTCTATCCCTCAAACACTTGCATTCAATTGGCATTTAGTAAGTTAAAGATCCCTTGGCAAGATACTGTTAATGTGAGTATTCACGGCAGAGATTCGACAAAGTTAACTGAGGCTCTTAAAACAATGCCTTCAAGTTTGGCTATTATTACAGACCCAAATAACAAAAGTTTACAAATAATCAAAAAAAACTTATCAGAATTAAATCTTATTGACTTCTATGATTTTTGGCTCTGTGAAGAGATTGGTTTCGAGAATGAAAAGATAAGAAAATTAAATCTTAAAGAATCATTACCATCTGATATTTCAAGTTTGAACATTATTGTTCTTAAAAAAACAAAGAAAAATTACTCAAATAATAATCTCCCTCTTTTCGGAATCAGTGACCATATATTTAAGACTTTTGATGATAGACCAAACTTATTAACTAAAAGGGAGATTCGCGTTCAAATATTAGCTGCTTTAGAGCTCCCAAGAAATGGTGTCATCTGGGATATAGGAGCAGGCTGTGGGTCAATTGGTTTAGAGGCACTAAAGTTAAGGCCTAATTTGGATTTGTTTTGTATCGATAAAAGGTTTGGCTCAAAAGAATTAATACTAGAAAACTCGAAGAGGCTTGACGTCAAACCAAAATTTATTTTTGAGGAAGACATAAATTGCATTTTGAATATGAATAATTTAAGCTCTCTTGAAAAACCTAATAGATTAATAATTGGAGGATGTGATAAAAAAACTAAACTCCAGATTATTAATAAACTTGCTCAAGATATGGATATTGGAGACATTATCGTTATCCCAATAATTAATATTCAAACTATTAAAGAATTGAAAGAGGAATTAGAAGATAAAAATTTCAAAACAAATTTAAATTTAATTCAGACGTATAAAAGCTTAAGTATTGCGGAGGGAATGAGACTAGAACCAAATAATCCTGTTTTTTTATTAAAAGGAAAAAAATAAATTTTAGTAATTGTTATTTATCAGGTTTAGCCACATGGGGTAAACCCCAACCAAGTTTATTTCTTAAAACTTGGAAAAATTCATGATCTTCAAGTCTAATAAATTTTACTGAGTGTTTACTTTTTCTTATTAAAACCCTATCTTCAGGCCAAACATAACAACCAGCATTGCCATCAACAACCATTACTAACCTTTCAGGAGTTGCAGGAAAAACAGTTACTGGCTCTGAATCATTAAAAACCAATGCCCTTGATGCCAATGAATGTGGAGCAATTGGAGTTAATTGCACGACTGGACAATCTGGTGTGATAACTGGTCCTCCAGCACTTAGAGAATAGGCGGTAGAACCAGTTGGAGTAGATAAAATTACTCCATCAGCTGAAATATCCACAGGAGCATGTCGACCTATAGAAATTTCAAAGTGACACATACTTGTTAGAGGTTCTCTGTGAAGAGCCATCTCATTAAGGCAAAGAGATTCCCATCTCCTCTGATCATTCCTCATTACACTAATAATAAAGCAAGTTCTCTCTTCAATATCCCAATTTCCAGCAATTATTTTATCTATAGCCTCATCCAGGTTAGATAAGTAAGCTTCCGCAAGAAATCCTAAATGACCAGTATTTATTGTAAGAATTGGAATTTTAGCAGGTGCCGTTTGCCTTGCAGCAGAGAGTACAGTCCCATCTCCGCCAAGAACAATTGCAAATTCCATTGACGAATCAAACCCCTCAGGGACACAATTCGTATATCCCAAAGGACGAACATGTTGATCAGGATTTGCGAAACCAACCATCCCTCCAGAGCTACTAACTCTTACAACTTCAAAATTAGATTTTTCCAATTTTTTTTGAACAGAAGTTGCAGTTTGAACAGCTAGTTCCTTTCCATCATTAACGATTAGCCCTGCTTTACGTACCAATCAAAAAATTAAAACTAGGACTATCTTAAACTAATTTGTTGGACAATCCTAATTTAAAAATTAAATACTATTAGAACTGTTCTAAGAATCTAATATCATTTGTGTAAAATTTTCTGATGTCGTCGATCTGATGTCTCACCATACAAAATCTCTCAACTCCTAATCCTGCTGCAAAACCAGTCCATTTCTCAGAATCTATTCCTAATTTTTCTAAGACCTTTGGATCTACCATTCCGCAGCCCATTACTTCTAGCCATTTACCTTTCCACTGGACGTCTACTTCTGCTGAAGGTTCAGTAAATGGGAAATAACTAGCTCTAAATCTTACAGGAATATCTCCAAAAAAGGTTTTTAAAAATGTAAGAACTGTCCCTCTTAAATGACTAAAATTGATATCTTGATCGATACATAAAACCTCAACCTGATTAAATACAGGGGAATGAGTAGCATCTACAGCATCTCTCCTATACACTCTCCCTGGGGCGATAATTCGTACTGGAGGAGAATTTTTCTCTAAATACCTTATCTGAACAGGAGAAGTATGGGTCCTTAAAAGTTGATTTTCATCTAAGTAAAAAGTATCCTGCATATCTCTTGCAGGATGATTTTTGGGAATATTGAGAGACTCAAAATTATAAAAATCAGTTTCTATTTCAGGGCCACTTTCCACTGAGTATCCTAAACCACAAAAAATATCAATTATTTCATCTTGAGTTGAAATTAAAGGATGTTTATTTCCAGGGGGGGTTCCAATTGAAGGGATAGTTACATCAATTGTTTCTGTTTTAATCTTTTTGTCTAAGGCTTCACTATTTAGTTGATTTTTTCTCTCAGTTATTAATTCTTGCAAATTTTCTTTTATTAAATTTGCCTTCTGGCCAACAATTGGTCTATCAGTAGCAGATAATTGACCCATTGTTTTCAAGATAATTGACAACTTACCTTTTTTTCCTAGCATCGAAATTCTTAATTGATCTAATTCTTCATTAGTAATGGCATTATTTATATTATTTTTTGCTGTGAGAGAAAGATTATTTAGTTTTTCCTCAATTTGACTTAATGATTCAATCTGACTCACTGATATAGTAAAAATAAGTATTACTTTATCTTACTTAAATATCGTCCATAAATAAAATTTATTGATTAATGAAACCGTTAAACATATTAATTAGTAATGATGATGGTGTTTTTGCAGCGGGGATTAGAGCTCTAGCAAAATCAGCGCAAAAAAGAGGACATAATGTAAAAGTAGTATGTCCTGACCAAGAAAGATCAGCCACTGGTCATGGCCTTACTTTACAATCTCCATTAAGAGTGGAAAGAGCGGACGAATTATTTGAGGATGGAATTGAAGCATGGGGATGTTCTGGCACGCCTGCTGATTGCGTCAAATTAGCACTATCTGAACTCTTAGATAATAAACCTGATCTTGTTCTATCTGGAATAAATCACGGTCCCAATTTAGGAACAGATATTTTTTGTTCAGGAACAGTCGCAGCAGCCATGGAAGGCACTTTAGAAAATGTTCCCTCCATGGCAATAAGTGTGGCTAGTTTTAAATGGAAGAATTTTGAATTTGCTGGAGAAATTGCAATGAATATTGCCGAACAAGCCATTAAGGATATTTGGCCAGCTTCACTTTTATTAAATTTGAATATACCCCCTTGCGAGAAAAGCAAAATAAAAGAATTATCCTGGACAAGATTATCAGTAAGAAAATATAAAAATCAATTTTCTAAAAGAGAAGACCCCAGGGGTGACGATTATTATTGGTTAGCTGGTGAGGTGGTTTTAGATCTCAAATCAAAAGGTTATGGCCCTAAGAATTGGCCTAGTGATGTATCTCAAATACAAGATAATAAAATATCTCTTACACCTGTAGAACCAGATTTATTTTGGAGGGGTAATTTAGAAGACTTACCTAAAATTAATAATTCATTTGTAAATCCTTCTTAAAAGCCATAAAGAAAAACAAAGTCCAAAAAAATGAGCAGCAATAACTTGTGTGTTGCTTAAAACTGATAATATTTCAAGTCCAGTAATTGGTATATCAGATGTTGCTGTTATTAATTGGCCAGTCGTCTGAGAGGATGCTTGTATAAATAGGGCGCCCATAAGAGCTTGATATCCAATCAATCCAAACAAAATTCCCAATAAATCTACTATTAGTCCTCTTTTTATTAATTTACTGGTTTGTCCTCTTGAGGGTCTTGCATTGCTTGCAATTGCTCTACCTGTTCTTACTATTAACCAACCTTGCCAAAGACTAAAAACTAGTAAAATCAAAGATATTGTTGTGAGAGATAAACCAGGTGCTAAGCCAAGCTGTCCTTCGCTATTATTAACAACATTTGAGAAAAGCAAAACAGCTGCAACAACAACACCTAAAATGGATTGAACCCAAAAGCGTATCCATCCAATACGCCGCATTCCAAATGAAAGCGACTGAAAATTAATTTTATCAGACATTCATTTGCTTGAATAAACTATAATCTATTCAAATTTGCCATCAAAATCATAAAATTGCACGTAATCTTTTGATCTCTTTAATATCGCCATCTGAAGTTAAGAATACTACTTCAATAGCTATAGGAAGTTTTGATGGCCTTCATGCTGGCCACAGAAAATTAATAAAAAGTGTAGTTGAAGAGACTCAATATACCCCAACTATTGCAAGCTTCTGGCCTCATCCCAGAGAAGTTCTATACAAAGAGACGCGTCTCAGACTTGATCTTCCTTATGAAAAACTACCTATTCTTGAAGATCTAGGGATAGAACAATTAGTTCTGATTCCTTTTGATAAGGAACTATCCAAATTAAGTGCAGAAAGATTCGTAAGAGATATTTTGATAAATCAATTACAAGCAAAAAACATTTCTGTAGGTGCTAATTTTAAATTTGGTTTCAGAAGAAGTGGCAACATAAATACAATAAAAAATATTATTAAGGATACGGATATCAAACTGAAAATTACTCCAATTTTAGAAGACAAGGAAGGTAGAATCAGTAGTAGCAGAATAAGAGATCTCTTAGAGAAAAGTGATCTGAAAAATGCTTTCAAACTTCTTAATAGGCCTTATAGTTTTAATGGAAAGGTTGTAAAAGGTAAAGGAATTGGAAAAAGTATAGGATGGCCTACCGCAAATCTTGAAATAGATGGCAGAAAATTTTTACCTGGAGAAGGAGTTTACGCATCTTGGACAACAATAGAAAATTCCAACCAAAAAATTGAATCTGTTATGAATCTTGGCTCTCAACCAACAATAAATCCTTTATTGCCATCTGCAGTTGAAGTTCATTTGATAAATAAAGATATCGATCTATATGGTTTAAATCTATCTGTAGAACCAGTTAAAAAACTTAGATCTCAAATCAGGTTCAATAATATTGATCAACTTTCTAATCAAATTAAAAAAGATAGAGATAGTGCTCTAAAAATTTTTAAAAACTACAAAAAATAAATTGCAAATGCTGAATTCCAATACTAAAGACACTGAAGATTTAAGAATTTATCAAATTATTGACGCTAATCTTGATAGAGCTAGAGAAGGACTAAGAGTATTAGAGGATTGGGCTAGATTTGGACTAGGCAAAGAAAAATATGTTGAAAAGATTAAAAATTTTAGACAAATTTTAGGAAAAAATCACTTAGAAGTTTACAAACAATCTAGAAATCACATTGAGGACAAATGTAAAGGATTGACTCATCACGAGCAAATCAACAGAAAAACTTCTGAGCAAATTATAAGTTCTAATTCAGCCCGGGTTCAAGAAGCATTAAGAGTCATAGAAGAATTCTCAAGGCTGCAGAATCATGAGCTTTCAAAAATCGCTTCGGAAATTAGATATGAAATATATACTATAGAAATTGACTTATTAAATTTAAGCGAGTGTAAGAAGTCTGAGGAAATATTAAGAGTAAATGACTTATATGTAATCACGGATCAAAAGGACAACTTATTAGAAATTATAGAAGAGATTTTAATTGCGGGAGTAAGAATCATTCAACATAGATTTAAAACGGGAACTGATAAAGATCATCTTGAAGAAGCAATCAAGATTAAAAATCTTTGTAAAAAATATAATTCTTTGTTCATAGTTAACGACAGACTTGACATAGCTTTAGCATCTAATGCGGATGGAATTCATCTTGGACAAGATGATTTAGACTTAAAAAATGCAAGGAAATTATTAGGATATTCAAAAATTATTGGCATAAGCGCAAATAATGAAATTGATATTTCAAATGCTTATAAAGAAGGTTGTGATTACATAGGCATTGGACCAGTATTTGAAACTGCAACAAAAAAGAACAAAAAACCTATAGGTATTGAAAAGATTAAAACATTAACAAAAGATTTAAATATTCCTTGGTTTGCTATTGGAGGAATCAAGTCAAATAATATTTCATATTTAAAAAGAAATGGGTTTAAAAAAATTGCCTTAGTTTCGCAATTAATGAATTCTGAAGATCCTAAAGAAGACGCTATTATGATTTTAAAAGAATTGTCTAATGAAAATTAAAGTAAATGGAGAAGAAAAAAAAATAGAACTTGATCAAGAAAAAGCTCTACTATCTACAGCTCTAAATTTAATGGGATATAAACCCAACACAATTGTCGTAGAATTAAATAATTTAATTATTAATTCAATAAAATGGGAAAAAGTCAAACTTAAAGATGGGGATAATTTAGAAATCGTTTCAATAGTTGGTGGTGGTTAAAAGATAAAATTCTTATATATTAAAAATCTTCATAATTTTTTAAGTTTAGGCTTGAAACAATAACCAAATTTTTGCTTTTTTCGTTTTATATTCTTAATACTTAAACAGAACAATGTTAGAAAAGAACGAATATAGCTCAAGGTCGTTGAAATGGGAGCAAAATGGGGAGCTCGCTCAAAAAGATCTTTCTGAGTTAATCGAAAGATTAAAAAATGTAGAAAGTGAAAATACTTCATCTGAGCTGTCTAGATTAGGTACAAAATCAAACATAAAAGATTAAATTTGTTACTTAGATCTTGTCTTTATCAAAATTTGTACCAAATTAAAGTTACTGAATATAAAAATACATGCCGAAAAGGTTTCCAGAGTGGGTAAATACAGAAGTAATCATAAAGGCAATCAAAATGAGAGAAGAAGGAATGCTTTCAAAACAACTTAATTTATGGATAGAAAACGTATTAGAAATAGAAAAAAAGTAATTTTTTAGGAAATACTTTTAATAATTCTCAAAGCCGCCATTGCCGCGCCGTAACCATTATCTATATTCATAACTGCAATACCTGGAGAACAGCTAGACAACATACTATTTAAAGCAGTTTCGCCATCCTTACTAACGCCATAGCCGACTGAGACAGGTACTGCAATTATCGGTTGTGCCAACAATCCACCCACAACCGTCGCCAAAGCTCCTTCCATTCCAGCACAAACTATTAATACATCATATTTATTAATTTCTTCTAACTGACTCATCAATCGATGAAGTCCAGCTACTCCAACATCTATAAAAGATTGACAATTCACTCCATAAATTTCAAGCGCTAATTGTGCTTCACGTGTTACGGCCAAATCGCTTGAGCCACCTGAAATTATGGCAACTTTTTTTTTCGTATTTACTTTATTCAAATTTTTCCCAATTGTTAAGCAATTTGCTTCTTCATAGAATCGTGCATCATCATACAAACCTGTAAGATAATTAGCCTTTTCACTATTAATCCTAGTAATGAAAACAACCTCATTTTTACTTAATACATTTTTAGATAATCTCTCTAATTGGTCGATACTCTTATCTTGACCCCAAATAGCCTCAATGAGTCCAAGCCTATCTCTTCTTTGAAAATCAAACTTGATATCAAAATTCATCTTTGCTTATCTAATTCTCCCTCATAAATTAATTTAAAAGGATTTTCGCCTACATTTAGAGCAGCTTTAACATTATCTTCAAATTTTTGTTGAACTTCATTTACTTCTGACATTGGTATGCTTTTCCATAATTTCTTACTTTTCCAATTTACTAATATTAAAGCTTCTTCTTTTTCTTTATCCCAAAATAATTGTCTTCCCAAAAAACCATCTTGAGAAGATAACCATGGCTCCCATATTTCTTCTTCAGCATTTAACCAAGCTGCTTTTACATCGGCAGGTACCTTAAGTCTTAATTCCTCTATGACCATTTCACTTTGATAATTATCCATCGTAAGAGCTTTTAAATTGGGAATATCAGATTGGAAAATTAAAACTACTAAGCAAATTAATAATAAACAAAAACTTTGAATTTTTTTTTTCAAATTTAAATTTAATCTCATTTTTTCTCAAGAAGAACTACTGAATGGCAACTTATACCCTCTTCTCTCCCTTCTGGACCCAATTTTTCATTCGTGGTTGCTTTAATCCCAATTAAATTTTCATCAATATTTAAGATTTCAGAAATATTTTTTTTCATAAGTTTTATATATGGCATGATTTTTGGCCTTTCAGCAACAAGAACACTATCAATATTATTTATTTCCCAACCTTCTTGTCTTATCAAGTCAATTACTTTTGATAACAAAAACAAGCTATCAGCATTTTTCCATTTTTCATCAGTTGGGGGGAAATACTTTCCTATGTCGCCCAACGAAAGTGCTCCCAATAATGCATCCATTATTGAGTGACTTAAAACATCAGCATCACTATGACCATCTAATCCTAAATTTTCAGGATGATGCAATTTTACACCTCCAATAATTAAATCTCTATCCTCTACTAGTCTGTGAATATCGTATCCGTTACCTATTCTAAATTTCATGAATTGATTATTTTCTTTTATTATTCTCTTACTTTGTGGGGATTTTTTGTAGTTTTCATTTGAAATTAAGTCACTTCTTCTCTCCAATGTTCTTTCAAAACTTTTTCTTCTTCTCCACGATTTAATCTCTTCATGATTTCCGCTCAATAGAATATCTGGCACTTTCATATCTTTAAAATTTAACGGCCTAGTATATTGAGGATATTCTAATAAATAAGAATTATGACTCTCATCGACTAAGGAGTCTGGATCACCAAGAGCTCCTGGTAATAGTCTAGTCAAACCGTTAATTATTGATACTGCGGGTATTTCACCTCCAGAAAGTACATAATCGCCTATCGATATCTCTTCATCAGCTAAACATCTAATCCTTTCATCAAAACCTTCATATTGTCCACAAATAATTATTATTTGATCCAAAGTGGACCATCTCGCAAGATCCTTTTGCTTTAGAACTTTACCCTGTGGGGTCATCAGCAAAGTTTTACTTTTGGGTAATTTTCTAATTGACTCATATGCCTTATAAATAGGTTCAGGTTTTAGTACCATGCCTGCTCCTCCTCCATAAGGCTTATCGTCTACTTGTCGGTAAGAACCTTCTCCATATTCTCTCAAATCATGTAAATTTAAATCGATCAAATTCTTATCTAGAGCTTTTGTTATGACCCCTAAATTATTTATTAATTCAAAAGCTTTAGGGAACAATGTTATTACATCAAAATTAAAACCACTCATCTAGAAATCTTCCTCATAACCAAACTCAATTAACCTTGATTCTTTTTTTCTCCAATTTGGAACAACTTTCACAAACAACTCTAGGTGAACTGGACCATCAATTAATTTTGACATATTTGATCTTGCTGACTGACCAATCATTTTTAACATTGAACCTTTCTTTCCAATAAGAATGCCTTTTTGAGTTGATCTTTCAACAATAATAGTAGCCAAAATAGCTGTAAAAACTTTGCCACTTTTTCTTTTCATTTCCTCTCTCTTTTCTATCTTTACTGCGACACTATGAGGTACCTCTTCTCTTGTATTTTTTAATACCTGCTCTCTTACTAAATCTGATAATAAGTTATCTAATGGTTGGTCGCAAATGGTCTCTTCGCCATAAAGTTTTGGTCCCTCTGGAAGAAAATTAAATGCCATAGCGACTAGTTCCGAACATCCCTCTCCTTGAGAAGCACTTACAATTTGAAAGTTTCTATTAATTCCAAAAAATCTTCTATATTGGTCTAATCTTAAATTCCTTAATTCTTCATTAACCAAATCCCACTTATTTAATGCCACAATAAAATTAGTTTTATTTGCGATTAGAAAGTTCAAAATATATTCATCACCTCTACCAGGTTCTTTACTTGAATCAATTACAAAAATTACCATATCAACTCCATTGATTGCAGATTTTGCGTTTTTTACTAATATCTCTCCTAGTCGATGATGAGGTTTATGAACACCTGGCGTATCAACAAAAATTATTTGCCCATTGTCTTTAGTTAGTATTCCTTTTAATTTATTTCTAGTAGTTTGCGCTATTGGAGAAGTAATTGTTATTTTTTCTCCAATCAATTTATTTATTAAAGTAGATTTTCCGACATTTGGCCTTCCTAGTAAAGTTACAAACCCAGATCTATAATTGGCCAAAGACTTTTAATGCATCAATAATAAAATTCTGATCAAAAATGGAAAAAAAAACCATAAATTTACAAGAAGCTTCGTTCACGCAAGCAATAAACATATCCGCACAATGGTGCAAAGAGTGGGGTGAAGATTTACTCAGCGAAGAGGTTTTAGCAGATAGAATCGCAGAGCTAACTAAAACAAGAAATGGACTCAGAGGATTTTTTGCATATGCTTTATCAGATAAAGATTGTTTTTTGTTAGATAAACTTCCTTTTTCACTAATTTACAAACTGAACGAAGGTGGTGATGCTGTAACAGACATAGTAGTAAAAAATTTAATAATGAGTTCCGCTCAAATTATTATTCATCGAAGAGATAATAATCATGAATATGAGATAACATCGGAAAATATTTCAGAAAGATGTAAGGCTATTTTAAGACTGCTAGAAACTAAGTCAGTTTCAAATTCTGTCAATCAAGTTCTTAGAGACTTAGATGATATGGGCAATAGTTTTGATAATTCAGTAAGATATGACTCCGAGCAAAAGGAATTCATAAAAAAACAAATTCTTGATATAGCCCAATAAAAAAGCGTAGAAACAAATCTACGCTTTGGGTTAGTTATTTACGTAATGTGATTAATCTCTTCTTCCACCGCCCTGGAGTGCAATCATTAATCTCAATATAAAAACAAAAAGATTAATGTAAGTTAGATACATACCTAAAGCCCCTGCAAGGTATTGATCATCATTATATCTTCTTGGCATTGTATAGAAATCAACGAAAGACATTGCCACGAATAAGACCGTTCCAAATCCTGCAATAATCAATTCTAGTCCTGAACCTCCAAAAACGCCTGGAGCAAAGAATCCTCCAATTAATTGGACAAACATTGCTATAAGGAGACCTATCAACCCAAGACCAACGACCCCACTTAGTGCTTGACCAACACTATCACTCATTCTTTGACCAGTATAAGAGGCAATAACGAAAGTTATACCAGTAGCTAAGGCAGCTGTCCCAACCGAACCAATACCAATTGTTCCTATTGCTAAAGCGACTATTCCACTTAAGGTAAATCCAGTTAATAAACTAAATCCTGTCAACAAGGGCAAGGCCTTCGCATTATTTGCATTATTTGCAGCACTTGTGGCTATAAAAAACAAAATCAATTCTGCAATTAATGCAACTATTGAAAGGGGCTGGAAAAGACCAGGATTTGTTGCTATTAGTGAGATACCTGCTAAAACTCCTAAAGAAGTTAGAACCATACCTCCACCTACATAAGGTAAAGCTTTTTGAACAACATTTGGTCCAACAATTGAACTAGTTTGAGCTTCACGAATAGCTTGATTGAAATTACTACTTGCTGGCATTTTTTTAATAAATATTGCCTTATTCTAATTGATTTTTAAAATTTCAGGGTACGGATCTCCAGAGTTATAAATTTATTGATAAGCCTCAATAATTTTCTGAACTAAAGGATGACGAACTACATCTTCAATATTTAAATAACAAAATTTTATACCTTCAGTTTCAGAGAAAATTCTCGATGCTTCAATGAGGCCGCTTTCCTGATCATTTTTTAAATCAATTTGTGTAATATCTCCGTTTACAACCATTTTTGATCTCTCTCCTAATCTGGTCAAAAACATTCTCATTTGAGAGCAAGTAGCATTCTGTGCTTCATCCAAGATAATCAAAGAATTATCTAAGGTTCTTCCTCTCATAAATGCCAAAGGAGCAACTTCAATAATTCCCTTATCAATTAAAGAATTTGTTCTATCAAACCCAAAAATACTATGTAAAGAATCAAATAAGGGTCTTAAATATGGATCTACTTTTTGTTGCAAATCACCAGGTAGAAATCCTAAACTTTCACCAGCCTCTACAGCTGGTCTGGTTAAAACAATTTTTTCAATTTTTTTCTCGTTCAATAGCCTTGCCGCGCAAACAGTTGCTAAAAATGTCTTACCAGTTCCTGCTGGGCCAATGGCGAACGTAAGATCAAAGTTTTCAATCATTTCAACATACTCTTTTTGCCTTATAGTTCTTGGTCTTAAATATCTTCCTTCTTTGGAACGCGCAAGAATTTTTTTTCCAAGTTCAGCATGTGAAGACGATTCACCCATATTTAAAGAACTTAAAGCTGCTTTAAGATCTACCTCTGGGACTTCTAGCCCTTGTTCCCAAATTGGTCTTGTTAGTTCTACTAATGCTGAGGCTCTCTCAATTTTAGATATGACACCGTTCATCTCAAGTTGTAAGCCTCTTATAGTTAAAGAAACTCCTGTAAGAGACTCAAATTTTTTTAAGAAAGAATTACCAGGTCCAGATAATGCTGTAGCGGCATCAGAGCTTGGCAAATCTATTTTGAAGTGACCAGTTTTGGAAACTTCCTTCATCTAGTTTTTGAATAAGAATAAAAATTTATCAATTCACTAGCTTTCAGCTTCATTACTTTCGCTTTCAGCTTTAATAGTATCATTTTCTTCATCTTTAGTTTTAGCCTTAGCTAATTTTTCCTTATCTAACTTTGCTTTACCAATTGTGATAGAGGGTCTTTCTATTTTTTCTAATAACCCTCCCTTTTCTAATAAAGTTCTTACAACATCAGTTGGCTGAGCACCCTGCGTAAGTCTTGTTCTTAAAGCTTCTGTGTCAAGTCTGGTTTCCTTAGTTCTTGGATTATAAAAACCTAGTTCTTGTAGAGGTCTACCATCTCTTCGGGAAGTACTATTGCATGCAACAATTCTGAAACTTGCCTCTTTTTTCTTTCCAAAGCGCTTAAGGCGCAATTTAATCATCTTAAATTAATGCATTTACAATAATAATATCATTTAAAGGATAAAATACAGAAACTATAAATCGGCAAAACCTTTTTTCTTTTTATTATTTTTTTGTTTTTTCATTGGCTTATTACCACTCATCCCCCCCATTCCTGGCATTCCTCCCATTCCTGGCATTCCTCCCATTCCTGGCATTCCTCCCATTCCTCCCATTCCTGGCATTCCCCCGTTAGACATTTGTTTCATAAAACCTCTCATTCTTTGAAAATCAGCTAATACTTTATCTACGTCTTTTGATTCATAACCGCTGCCCTGAGCGATCCTTTGTCTTCTTGAGGGGTGAGCTGCAAGAACTTCGGGTTTTTGTTTCTCCTCAAGAGTCATTGAGGAGATCATAGATTCTATTTTCTTAAGTTGATCTTCTCCATCTTTTATCATCCCTTCATCTATTTTATTCATTCCAGGAATCAATTTAATCAATCCACCAAGTGAACCCATTCTTTTAATTAATCTCATTTGCTTTACAAAATCATTAAAATCAAAAGTCGCTTCTTGAAGTTTCTTTTGCATCGCTTCTGCATCAGCAAGTTCAACTTCTTTTTGTGCTTTTTCAACAAGTGTCAATACATCGCCCATGCCTAAAATTCTGCTAGCCATTCTCTCTGGATGAAATGGTTGCAGTGCCTCTATTTTTTCACCTACACCTATAAATTTGATTGGTTTACCACTTATTTTTCTTATTGATAAAGCAGCTCCGCCTCTAGAGTCACCATCCAACTTAGTTAATATCGCACCAGTGATTCCTACTTTTTCATGAAATGATTTTGTTAAGTCTGCAGCTTCTTGCCCAATCATTGAATCAACAACAAGCAAAACCTCATCAGGATTAGAAACTTCTTTAATTCGAACCATTTCACTCATCATGGAATCATCAATTTGCAGTCTTCCTGCGGTATCAATAATTATCGAATTAAAATCATTTTCGCTAGCAAAATTCAATGCTTCTTTTGCTATTTCTTCTGGTTTGCTATTTTTTTCTATAGCTGAAAAAACTTCCAATTCATATTGACTTCCCAATGTTTTAAGCTGCTCTACAGCTGCTGGTCGATAAATATCTGCAGCCACCAAAAGAACTTTTTTATCTTTTTCCTTTAAATAAAGTCCTAATTTTCCTGTTGCAGTTGTTTTACCCGCTCCCTGAAGTCCAGCCATCAAAATGACTGTAGGACTTTTTTCATTTTCGTTTAAAGGAGAATTTTCATTCCCCATAATGTTAATCAATTCTTTATTTACAACTTCTATAAATTTTTGTCCTGGGTTTACACCCCTAACTACTTCTTCTCCAATAGCTTTATCTTTGACATCTGATATGAACTCTTTTACTACAGACAAACTAACATCTGCATCAAGGAGTGCTCTTTTTACCTCCTTCAAGGCATCGTTAATATTATTTTCACTAATTTTTGCTTCGCCTCTTAAACCCTTTACTGCGTCTTCAAAGCGTGACGAGAGTTCATCAAACATTATTAAAAAGAATTTTTAAATATTATAGATGATCTCGAAGTTTATACTCACAAACCACTTACGAAATCAACCAATTTCCATGATTTATTTGAAAAACCCAAAATATATTTAACTTTTAGGGGAGTCAATGATGTTTCATTAACAAATTCTCCAGAATTCTTTACTATTTTCTCTAGATAATTTAATTCAACTAAAACAACTATTCGAGATGAAGTTTGAGATTCCAAATCAATCATACGTATTTGGGAATTAATTTCTTTATAAATCCCTTTCTTGATATCCTTCTGTCTTTCTTCGATTGTTCGATCAATCAGACCTTTACTAACAATCTTAGAAAGGTTAATTTCACTCTTTCCGGCTAAGTAATTACTTTTACTTAGAAGCCATCCATTAATTAAATTCCTTATATCTTCCAAAGAAGGCGAAGGGGTATTAAGTTCTTTGAATTCATAGGCAATCATTGAAATAGATTTCTCTGGAATAGAATTCAATTTGGTTGAAGGATTTTTTTTTATTTCTTGAATAATATCTTTTTCACTAAGCGTTTGATTTTTATCTATGGCAATTAGAGGTTTTTCAGCAATAACTTCGTCCTGAATTGATTTTTTTAAATTATTTCTTAAAAATCCAATACCAATACCAAATGCAAATAAGATCAAAAATGCATAAATATAAATTAAATAAGGTGAACGATTAATAATATCTTTATCCTTCAAGAATTCCCCAAAACTAAACTTTAATTCGGCAATTTTTTCAATTAAAAAATTATAAAACTCTATTGGTTTTTTCTTAAAGTATTCCTCATTGAATTCGTTTTCATTGATCTGAACCTTTTGATAATCTTGTTTTATGCCACCAGGCCAAGGTAATCCACTCTCATAAATATTATCTAAAGTATTATCAAAATCTTCAGTTATTTTTGTGGAAGATTCCTCGTCAATTGATTGGTTCTGAAGATTTGACCTAATTGAAATTTTATTTGATTTCTTTTCTAATTTTTCAATAAATTCTTGAATTTCCCTATCTTCAAACCAAGAATCTAAATCAACCTCTTTTGAGTCAATATCTCTATACCCAACTAAAACATCATTCTCTAACCAATTTTTACAGAAAATACATATCGCTTCTAACTTATTTCCAGGATAATTATTAAGCCAATCTCGTAAATTTTCATCAGGACTACTAGAAAACCTTGCAGTGGCCTGGTCAATATCAGCTAAAAGTAAGTCTAAACAACCAATAATAGGCATTGAATCAAGACCCGATAAATTAAGTTTCTTTAAAATTCTCCTCGCTTCAAATAATTTTTCCGGCTTTCTTCTAGAGAAACCAATAGCTGTTAATGATAAAAATGCTAAAAATCCTGCTTCTAATGATCCTCTTTTTTGTAATTCAAGAAACAAATCAATCTGTTCTTGCACTGTCAAAAATGGCTTAATTTGTTGAAAAAAAGCTTCAAACTCTTTTTGATTTAAATAATCCTTATATTCAGATTTATTATTACCTTCCAAACCACCTCTTTTGATTATTAAATTTTCCAACATACTTAAGCCTTTTTTATGAGAATCTTGATCATTTAGATCCCTACTAAGTAGATCAAGGATTCTGTAAGGAAGAAGAGCAACCAAGTCTTCTTCAAGTTCTTTTCTTTTGTCTCCAAGCTTTCCCATTCTTTGTAGAAGTTGTATACCTTCATGTAAAAAGTCTGCCGCGTTTGAATAGGATCTAAGTTGTTGTTCTTGAATTGCAGAATCTCTAGCTGTTAAAGCAGCCAATAAAGTTAAGTCAGCTTCCCTACTACTTCCTAAAGCTGGAGTTTGTGGGGGCTGCAATGCTTTTTTCGTGATTTTAAAAGTTTCTTTTGGGGAACCCGATTCCCAGAGAAGCATTAATCCTGCTACTTCTCTGTTTGAGGAAAACTCCAATCCAGATTTCCCATTTAATAACAAATTTTCGTACTCTCTTCTGCTTTCTGGATCTGTAAGTAGATCGGCAGTGAGGCGAAGCAACTCAGATCTTTGGGTTAAAACTTCATAAGTAAAACCTTCATCGGGTGTTTTATCTAACCGTAATTGAAACGCCCTTAATACTTCCTCAGAAGTTGCTGAGGGGCTTACGCCAATTAAACGAAAATGGTCTAAAGGAAGTTCCAAACAAATATCCTATTAAAAATTCTTAGACAAATCTTATCAAGTTAAAAATTTTTTTCACAAGGTCTTACAGAGTTATTAAAAAAAAACATGAAAATCGCCCTTCACATCTTAGAATGTTAACAAATCAAAACTTCGTTAAGGTATTTTTCTTGGAAACACACGTAGAGAGAATCTCAAATCTTCAAGACATAAAAAAAGCCGAATTAGATCGAGAAACCGGATTATTTCTTTATGAAGACATGACGCTTGGTCGTAGGTTCGAAGATAAGTGTGCCGAAATGTATTACAGGGGGAAAATGTTTGGTTTCGTTCATTTATATAACGGTCAAGAGGCTATAAGCACAGGAGTAATTGGTGCTATGAAAAAGAAACATGATTGGTTTTGTAGCACCTATCGCGATCATGTTCATGCACTAAGTGCGGGTGTTCCCTCATTTGAAGTAATGAGTGAACTTTTTGGTAAAGCTACTGGTTGCAGCAAAGGCCGAGGTGGATCCATGCACTTATTTTCAAGAGAGCATCACTTACTCGGAGGATATGCATTTATTGGAGAGGGAATTCCAGTTGCCCTAGGGGCAGCCTTTTCAAGCAAATACAAAAAAGAAGTTGCTGGAAATAGTAATAGTGATGCTGTAACTGCAGCATTCTTTGGGGATGGGACTTGCAATAATGGGCAGTTTTTTGAATGTTTAAATATGGCCCAGTTATGGAAATTACCCATAATTTTTGTTGTTGAAAATAATAAATGGGCTATTGGTATGGCTCACGATAGGGCTACTAGTAATCCTGAAATCTGGAGAAAAGCGTCTGCTTTTGGTATGCACGGCGAGGAAGTTGATGGAATGGACGTATTAGCAGTTAGAGGAGCAGCACAAAGAGCAATTGAGCGCGCTAGAGCGGGAGAAGGTCCGACGCTTTTAGAATGTTTGACTTATCGATATAGAGGTCATTCTCTTGCAGATCCAGATGAATTAAGGTCTGAGAAAGAGAAGGAGTTTTGGGGGAAAAGAGATCCTATTAAGAAATTAGCCAAAGAAATTATTGACGGTAAATTCGCAACAGAAGAAGAATTAAAAATTATTGAAAAGAAAATTGATTCAGAGATATCGGAGTCAGTTAAAAATGCTATTGAAGCACCGGAACCTCCTTCAGAAGAATTAACTAAATATATTTGGGCAGAAGATTAGATTAAATACCGCTAGGTAATTTTCTGGTTAAATTCCTTAATTTTCTTAGTGCCTTAAGTTCAACTTGTCTTACTCTTTCTCTAGAAACTTCTAATAATCTTCCAATTTCTGCAAGCGTATGTCTCTCATTTGCATCAAGTCCAAACCTTAGTTTGAGAACATGTTGTTCTTGCTCGCTTAAATGACTTAACCACTTACCAAGTTGCTCTTGATGCATTTTCTGTTCTACTTGATCTAAAGGCTCTTCATTATTACTATCTGCAATTAAATCACCTAAAAAGCTCCTGCCATCATCACCATTTACTGGAGCATCTAAACTACTTGTCGATAAAGCTTGTCTTAAAACAGAATCCAGTTCTTCTACATCAATTTCCATTGCCTCTGCAATTTCAATTCTGCTAGGCATAGCACCAAGCTTATGAGCCAAATCTCTACTAACTTTTCTAATAGAGGCTAACCTTTCACTTAAGTGAACAGGTAAACGGATTGTTCTTGATTGACATGCAATGGCTCTTGTCATACTTTGCCTAATCCACCAAAATGCATAAGTAGAGAACTTATATCCTCTTGTCGGGTCAAATTTTTCAACAGCTCTCTCCAACCCAAGAGAACCTTCTTGTACTAAATCAAGTAATTCCAGTCCTTTACCTTGATATTTTTTTGCCACACTTACGACTAATCTTAAATTAGCTTTCATCATTCTTTCTTTAGCTCTTCGACCAACTTTTATAGTTCTTTTTTGCTGAGTTGTAAAATCATTAATCTTTTCATTTAATTGTCCATCTTCTGTGAGAATCATCATCTTCTGAACTTGATTACCCAATTCAATCTCTTCTGCAGGAGTTAATAAGGGAACTCTACCAATATTCTGCAAATACCAACTTATTGGATCATTACTCCTCCTTTTAGGATGTTCTGCTTGCGTTGGTAATGATGAGACCATTTTTCCACCTAATTAGGTAGTAAAACTCTCCTATACTTTTAGACAAATGGCCAAATATTTAATGCGCGCTTCAGATTTCAAGTAATATTTGTACACTTATGTGTTTAAAACTATAAATAACTCTCTTAAATTGTTTCTTTCAAGATATTTGTCTCGTTTTTATTTTTCTCATTAATTTTGTAAGTTCGTCACCAATAGCAGAAGCATTTGACCCAGTTTTGCACTTCGATGCAGCAAATGAATGCAAAAGTACATATTTAGCAAAAAAATCTGTTGATATATCTCTACAAAAGGTTAAATCAATCGCAGAACTACCAGCTACAAAACCAGATAAAAGATCACCCAACCCTGCTCGAGCTGTCTGAGAATCGGTACCAAAAAGTTGCCATACTTTTTTATTATCAGCAACTATGCTATTAGCTCCTTTTAACAAAATACTAATATTGAATTCTTTTGCCGCATCACGAGCAAGCCCAACATTGGTCTTAGATTTGATATTGGGAAATAATCTTCCAAATTCTTTGCTATGTGGTGTAATCCATGTCTTAGACTTTCTCTCTAAAAAGAAATTTGCCCCCAACTCAGATTCCGAAATTCTATTAAGTGCATCTGCATCCAAGATCAATAATCCTCCAAAAGACATAAGATAATCTTTTGATTTTTGCCAATCATCATTATCAATTCCTATTCCTGGACCGACAACTAATGAATCAAACGAACTTAAATCAATATTCTTTAATGCACTAAACAAAGATGCATTTCCATTTTGGTTAGATTGCATAGTTTCTTTTAAAACTATTTCTGGGGCAACTTGCCAAATAGATTCAGCAACTATCCCAGGAAGGACCGCAGAGATAAAGCCTGCTCCACTTGATATGGCCCCTTTTAATGCCAAGTATGCAGCCCCAGGATATTTTTCACTTCCGGCTATGAGTAATGTTCTACCTCTTTGAAATTTGTTGGAATTTTTTGGTAAAGAAGGTAAATCAATATTTTTTATATCTTTGTAAGTAACCTTAAAAATCTTTGTATCAATTTTGGACAGATTACTAGTAGGCATCCCAACATCTATATGGTGCAATTCTCCAATAAAAGGTAAAGCAGAATCTTGGATTAACCCAATCTTATAAAGACCAATGGCCAAGGTATAGTTTGCCTTCACTGCGTTAACTAAAAAAGGCCCTCCTTTATCAGGACATAATCCTGTTGGGATATCAATACTTATTACTTTTCCAGATTTTTTATGAAATTTTTGATTAAACAGTTTAATTAATTTATCATCAACTTTTCTTGTTTGATTATTACCAAAAACTGCATCAATCCAAAGCTCTTTCCCATTTGCATCAGGAGGCTCTACTAATTTTGTAACACCAATAGATGTAAGATAATTAAGGTGGTTATTTGTTAATGGTTTTTTTATCGGGAATGGACACCATACCTGAACATAAAAACCTTTCAAAAAAAGCTCTCTAGCTATTACTGCACCATCCCCGCCATTATGCCCAGGACCTATAAAAACAGTTATTCCATTCTTGAGAAGAGGTTTCTTTTTTAAGAGCCATCTACTAATTTGGATACCAGCTTTTTCCATCAATGCTTCTTGTGGCATTCCATCAGAAAACATTTCTTTCTCTAATATCAACATTTGCTTTGAATCAACAATTAAATGTTCAGAGTCAATTGTTGGCCATTCAATTTCGTTCATAATGGATACATAGCAATTGAAGAACTGTTCAAAAATTTAAACTTCCATGTTAAAGACACAAAAGGATAAAAAATTAGAGAACTTTTTTTCTTCTAATAATAAAACTAAAAAGAAGAAAAATATTATTGTAGGTCTTTCTGGTGGCGTAGATAGTTCTCTTTCAGCTGCTCTTCTTGTAGAAAGAGGCTGGAATGTTGAGGGACTAACTCTTTGGCTAATGAAAGGACAAGGCTCCTGCTGTTCTGAAGGATTAGTAGATGCTGCTGGCCTTTGTGAAGATTTGGGAATTAATCATAAAATAATAGACTCAAGAGAAATTTTCGAAAGAGAGGTAATTAAAAAAACTACTGAAAGCTATGAGAAAGGATTCACTCCACTTCCATGTTCGATGTGCAACAAAAATGTGAAGTTTGAAGAGATGCTTAATTACGCAATAAACAAAAAAGATTTTACTCACATAGCGACCGGACATTACGCAAGGATAAAAAAATCATCTTATGCTGAAAAACTTGATTGCAAGAGCTTTGTGTTTAAGGACTTCCTTCTTCTCAGAGGTGCTGACGAAAACAAAGACCAAAGTTATTTTCTTTATTCTCTTTCACAAGAAGTACTAAGCAGATTAGAATTTCCTCTTGGTGAAATGAAAAAAGAAGAAACAAGAAAGGAAGCCCTTAGATTAGGCCTTAGAACTGCTCAAAAACCAGAAAGTCAAGATTTATGTTTAGTTGAGCATTATGGATCAATGCAGAGATTTATCGACAAACACATTGAACCCAAAGCAGGAGAAATTGTGCATGTTAATGGGAAAGTCCTTGGAAAGCACAATGGTATTCAGCATTTTACAGTAGGTCAAAGAAAAGGTTTGGGCATCGCTTGGCCAGAACCATTATATGTAAAAAGTTTAGACAGAGTAAAAAACATAGTTTATGTAGCAGATAAAAGTGATCTATTAAATAAAGAGGCAATAATTAGAAAGCTTAACTGGGTTTCAATCGAAGAACCTAAAAAAGAGATAGAAGTAGAAGTACAAATTAGATATAGAAGTCATCCAGTAAGAGGAACTTTAATACCTTTGAAAAATTTAGATAATCCAACTACAACTTATAAAATAATTTTTGAAGAAAGTCAAAGTTCGGTAACACCCGGACAAGCTGCAGTTTTTTATAAAGGAGAAATTTTATTAGGTGGCGGATTAATTAATTAATTTTCCAAAAGAAATTTAACCCCATAAAAAATATAAACAATAACAAAATGGGTTTATCTCCAAATCTTGTATAAAAGGTCTTGTCGGATGAAAAATTAGGGAAAACGACTTTATTTTGCTCCACATTTAAATCTAGAAGTTGCATTATTTTCCCATCATCTTTAACTAAACCCGAAGGACCAGTGTTTGATACAAGAAGATTATCTTTTTTATTTTCAATACTTCTCAATCTTGCCAAAGATAGGAATTGATTATAAAGCTTAGTTGGATAGGGATCTAAATTTGCTGCAGTTACTATTAGTTTTGCACCGCTATTAATAGCCTTTCTTATTTTCAATCCATCACTAATTTCATAACAAATAGCCACTGCTAGAGGTTGTGTAAATTTAGGATCAAAAAATCTTGAATCAGAGCCTGGTTGAATACCTCCTACTGCAGATAATCCCCTTGAAAAACTATCTAGAAATCTAGGAATTTTTTCACCAAGTGGAACAAGTCTATTTTTATCAATAAATGTGGTAAAAGATTTATCTCCAATTTGAAATCCGAGTAAAGAACTTCTTAACTCATTATTAGAATTTCTGAAACCTCCTGCCAAGGTATTAACCTTAAAACCTTTAGAAAAATAAAAATCATTATATAGAGTCCCTTCAGGAGCAACTAGAAGTTTTATTTGATTGGCTAATGCATACTTTTGAGCAATAGATAGTTTTTCTTTAATAAATTCATCATCTTTTTTTAATTTTTCTCTTGTTGGGAGGTTGGTTTGCCAAATAGCTACAGGAAATTCATAATTTCTTTTAATTGGAGTTGTTAAACCCCCAAATAGATGTAAGAAAAAAATAATAAAAAGTCCGTAAATAAATATTTTTTTAAAATGAAGTTTTCTTCTCCATCTACCGTGACTAAAAAATATCCAAAATCCAATTAATATTTGTAATACACATAAACCACTTGCGCCAATCCATCTTGCCAAACCAGCAAGATAAATATCGCCTGGAACAATACTCTCACCTAAACCTATCCAAAAAAAAGGTGTTTGAGAAAGTATCAATTCACCAATCCCCCAAGTCAAAGATAAAAAAAATACTTTTACTGTTAAAGATAATATTTTCATTTTAAAAACATCCTCTTTCCAGAGAATAATTTCAACTAACAAACCCCATAAATAAACTAATAACCCACCCAGAAAAGCACAAAATAATAATATTGAAATGGTGATTATTAAACTTGCAAGCCATGAAAAACCTAGCCAAGTTAATGGATGAAGATCATAAAGCCAAGAATGACTTATCAAGATAAAGAAAAAACCCCAACAAAAATTTGCTATTCTTCTTTCACTCCCCTTCCATAAAATAAATAATGATATCGGCATAAAAATCAGCCAAAAATGGGTTGCGACAGAAATTCCAGCTAAGATGCCGCCTATACAAGGGTAAAAATATTGTTTTAAACTTTTAACTTGAGTTGGAATTAACAATCTAAAATTTCAAAATTAAATTTAAAATCACCCATTTATTGTACCTTTATTCTGTAGTATTAGTCTTAGTAATATTCAAAATCTAGGTGAAAGAAGTCTTTATCAGTTTTGCAGTTTTTGTTTTTTGTGTTTCATTAACTATTTTCAGTCAATTTAATTCACCTCAAGTTGTTAATGCTGCTGAATCAGAAAATCAATTAATTCAACAAAAGCCTCTTGCAAAATCATCAAATATTTCAAAAAATAATTTATTTGAACTAGACCCATCAGATCCAAATCCTATACTTTTCGCTATGGCAGAAGAAACACTATCAGACAGCAATTCAAGGACTACAGAAAGTGGTCTAATTATTGCAGATATCGTAAATGGGGAAGGAGATGAAGCTAGTGCTGGGCAAACAGTTACTGTAAATTACACAGGAACTTTAGAAGATGGGACACAATTTGATACCAGTATCGGAAGAGCTCCATTCAGCTTTCCCTTGGGTGCTGGACGAGTAATAAAAGGTTGGGACGAAGGTGTAGCTGGCATGAAAGTTGGAGGTAAAAGGAAATTGACAATACCCCCCGAACTTGGATACGGATCGAGGGGAGCAGGAAATGTAATACCTGCTAATGCGACTTTAATATTTGAGGTTGAATTATTAAAAGTCAATTAAATTAAGTAAGAAAAATATCTAAGACTTTTCAATTTAGTTAATCTCCAAGTAGTATATATACAACATCAAATATTTGAAATGTTAAGTAAATTCAACAATTTTTTTCTAAATAAAAAATCCACAATTACAGTCCATGCACACTGTGACGGTCCTTGTGGTGTTTACGACCCAGCATCTACGAGAGTTGCAGCTGAAGCAGTTTTGTCAATGACAAAAAAACTTATCGCATTAGAAGCTCCTTCTAGCATTGATTCAGCAGAGTGGGCATCATATAGTAATACATTTTCAAGATATGTTGCAGTTAAAGAAGAGCAAGCAAAAGAAACAAAGAAAGAAATTCTAATTTTATGGACAGATTACTTTAAACCGGTTCACTTAGAAACTTATCCTGACTTACATGAAACCATTTGGAAGGCGGCCAAATTATGCAGTGCATGTAAAGTTAATATTGACTTAGCACAAGCTGAAGAACTCATGACTTATGTAGAAAAGATTCATAGTATTTTCTGGGCTTCAAAGGGAAGATCAGACGCTTTTGTAAAAGCTAGTTAACCAGAATTATTTTCAAAAGTTTTTTTAATTTTATTTTATTTTTTTTAGGTTTAAGAAAAACTGCCATTGTTAGTGGCGAATCAATGCTACCTTACCTAAAAGAAGGGGATATTGTATTTTTTAAAAAATATAAAAAGAATAAATCAATACTTAAAAATCGACAAATAGTTATTTTTAATCATCCACTCAAAAATAAAAACCTAATAAAAAGAATAAATTCAGTAAATCAAAATAATATTGAAGTTATTGGAGACAATATTGAATTTAGCGAAGATAGTAATAAATTTGGATTAATCAATAACGAAAAAATAATTGGTATTGTCACCTCTAAATTAATTATTCCTCAATTAAAAAATTTTTTAATTCAAAAAAACAGAAGCACTTCTTTGAATCCAAAATAATCCCAAAGAAAAGGAAAGCCCTCCTGCTACAGCTATTAATCTTTTAATAAATTTTTGACTTGCTTTAAAGGTGGTAAAAGATATTAAACAAGTAAAAAGATTCATACTTATTAATGAACCAATCAAATATGAAATCAAATATAAGCAAGCCCTTGTTAAAGGTAGCGCTAAAGCAGGAAGAACTGCAAGAAAATGTGAACCTCCAGCTATACCGTGTAGCAAGCCTAAACCAGTCAAAGCATGTGAGTGCTTATTATTATTTTTTTGTTCCTTAACATGAAAGTGAAAGTGACGATGAGCAATTCCATTCTCATGCTTATGGGAATGCGAGTGGATACTTAATTGAAAAGAATTTTTTATAGCAAATACTCCAATGATTAGAAGAGAGATTCCAACAAGGAATTCGGCAATATTTGAAAATTTGTTTAATGGTGTAATATCCTTGATAAAAATCGCTAGAAAAGCTAGCAAGAGGACACCTGAAGAGTGTCCTAAGCCCCATGAAAAACTATTTTTAAGAGCTTTTTGGGGATTATTAATCGCTGCTGGTACCATTGCAATTAGATGATCAGCGCCACTAACTACATGGACAAATCCTGCAACTATACCAGTTAAAATTACAGCTTGCATATATATTCAGTACAACTCTGTTTATTAAATTTTATAGCACGATTTGAAGTCAATATTAAATTGAGTTAAATAATTTCTTGAACGATTGTTCAATATCAGTTTCTCTCATAAAAGTTTCACCAATTAATACTCCCTTGATTCCAATAGATCTAAGCGATTCTAAATCTTCGGCACAATTAATTCCAGATTCACTTATGGGAATAATATTTTGTTTTAAAAATATATCTGCATATGTATGCATCAATTCTATTGATATTTTTAAATCCGTTTTAAAAGTCTTTAGGTCCCTATTATTTATTCCAATCAAATTAAAAGATTTTAACTTTAGAATCCTCTCTAATTCATTAGAGTTATGGACTTCAACAAGAACACTCATCTTTAAATTATCAGCTATTTTCTTTAAATAAATTAAATCGTCATCACTTAAAATCGCAGCGATTAATAATATTGCATCAGCACCAGATACCCTTGCTTTATAAATCTGATAAGCAGAAATAATAAAATCTTTGCAGAGTAGAGGGAGATTAGTTGATCTCCTTACAGTTTCGAGTATTTCATAACTACCTTTAAAAAATCTTTTATCGGTAAGTACTGAGATACAAGATGCACCTAATCCTTCATAACAAATTGCTATGTCTTCAGGGTGAAAATCTTTTCTGATAACTCCTTTACTCGGACTAGCTTTTTTTATTTCAGCAATAACTCCTGGTTTTATTTTTGACTCCAAGATATTTTTGTAAAAATCTTTGGGAGTAGGAAGTTTTTCAATCTTTTTGATGAGATCTTCTAAAGAGACTATTTTTTTAAAATTCTTAATTTCAATATCCTTGTGCCATACAATTTCTTCCAGAATATTTTTTGCCTGTGCTTCTCTATGAGGTACAGCATATTCTAAATTTTCTACCCTTACTGTTGGATTTGGTGGCCTGCGTCTTATATCCATTAATTTTAGATATTATTTTATTTGAGAAGCAGCTTGTTTATATGCGACCTCAACTACTTCACTAAGAGTAGGATGAGTATGAACTTCTTTAGATAATTCAATTACATCTTGGTTCCTTGAAATAGCGTTCGAAATTTCTTGAATTAAATCAGCTGCATGTAACCCAAAAATATGAGCACCTAATACTTTCCCATTATCTTTATTGAAAATCAACTTTAGTAATCCATCACTTTCCAATTCAGCCAATGCTTTTGAATTAGCCTTAAAGAAACTTTTGACAACTCCCAAAGTAAAATTTTCTTTTGCAGATATCTCTTTAGCTTCAACTTCAGAGAGACCAACTGAACTTATCTCCGGGTGAGTAAAAGTTGCTGCTGGGATACTTTTATAGTTAATTTCGACATTACCACCGCAAATATTATCAATAGCAATAGTACCCTGCGCTGCAGCTGTATGGGCAAGCATTAGTTTACCCGTTACATCTCCAACAGCCCAAATGTTAGGTATTATTTCATCACCATTCTTAACTCTCATTTGGTCATCTACAGGAATGAAACCTTTTACTGTTTCGATACCAACTGATTCAAGATTTAAGTTATTACTATTAGGACTTCTGCCAGTTGCAACTAGTACAGCGTCAACTTCTAAAGTTTCTACAACTTCCTTAGATTTTGCATCCGTCAGTTCTATTTTTACAGGGCATCCAGGTATTATTTTTGTCGCAAAGACATTTGATTTTGTGTCTACATCTCTTGCTTGAATAAGGCTCTTCTTAGCAATTTTAGTGATGTCTGGATCAAATGTTGGCATAATATTCTCCAAAGCCTCGATCATGGTAACTTCACAACCAAGCGCGGTATAAACATCAGCAAATTCTAGTCCTATATATCCGCTTCCAATAATTGCTACCCATCTTGGAAGCCATTCAAGTTTAACCGCATCATCGCTAGTAAATACGGTCCTATTATCCAAAGTTATTCCACTGGGCACAAAAGGAGAAGAGCCTGTCGCTATAACAATATTCTTACATGTGAAAATTTTATCAATTCCGTTTTTATCTCTTACACCTACTTTTTGATTTCCTTCAATTCTTCCAATGCCCAAAATAATTTCAACTCCACTCCTTTTAAGAGTTTTTGTTAAATTTTCTCTAACATTTAAAACTAAATTATTAGCATGATCTGCAATTTTTGATCTCTCGAACCTTACTGGTGAAGCATGTATACCAAATTTAGCTAAATGTTCATAATTAGCTATTTCTCTAACTTTTCCACTTGCCGCCAAAAGAGCTTTTGATGGAACACAACCCTTGTTAACACAAGTGCCTCCCATATCAGAAGATTCTACTATTGCGACTTTCAGTCCCTTACCAGCAGCATGTTTAGCGGCATCAAAACCTCCATATCCTGCTCCTATTACGATTAAATCAAAATCAAAACTTGAATCAGTCACTTTTTATTTATTTTAGAGGTGTATGCGACTCTTTTTCGTTCTAGTAATAACGGAACTGCAACACAAGCCACATTTAATGATTCTACAATCTCACTATGCGGAATTGTAATTGTTTCATTAAAAGCTTCTTGAATTTTTTTATGAATACCTTTTCCTTCATTACCCAAAATTAATGCGGTACGTCTAGACCAATCAATTTCCCAGTAAGGTTTTGAAGGTTTTTTTGAACTCTCATTATGGCTACTAGTAGATAAAATCTTAAATCCTACATTTGATAATTCAGACAAAGACTTAAGTAAAGAATTTAATATTTCTTCTTCAATTCCATCAAATCTTAAAAATGGCAGATGAAAAACTGCACCTGAGGATGCTCTTAATACCTTTTGGCCTAGTGGGTGCGCGCCTCCAGCTAAAAAAATTGCATTTACACCCGCAGCTAAAGCAGTTCTAAATAGATTACCCATATTCCCAGGATCTTGAATCCTGTCGAGAACAAGAACAAAATCATCTTTTCTATTAAATTGATAATTAGGTATTGCTGAAATCTCTACTAAAGCTGCTATCCCATCCGGATTAATTGTTGAAATCGCAGATGCCAAGACTTCCTCTGAGACAATATTTATTAATGACTGATGAAATTTTTTGCTTAGACTTTGATTCTTTCTTAGCCATTTTTCGGTAACTAAAATCTTAGAGGGATTTTTTCCAGACTTCAGCAATTCTTCAATGAGATGTGTACCCTCTATGCAAAAAAAGTCTTGATCTTTTGGAGATGATCCACTTTTAAATGATCTAAATCTTTTAACTAGATTATTGTTTTTACTAGTTATTTTTAAAAAAGTATTTTCTATGAGTAATTTGAAAAATTTGTTATCAACTATATTTTAATTACATAAATATTTTGATCAATTATTTATTAAATTTTTATTTCCCAAGAAATCAAAAAATACATTTTCACTTTTTATTAATATTCATGACGTTACATAGGGTGGACTTAATATTATTAGTTTGTCATGATGAATCTAATAAATTAAGTCTTAATGATTTGCGGAAGCAAAACGAAGTCATATCTTAAATCGCAAAATTTAAAGATTCTTGGCCAAGGCAAGTTAAATGGAATAGTTGAAATAAGTGGTGCAAAGAATTCTGCCTTAGTTTTATTAGCCTCATCATTGCTAACTAATGAAAAAATAATTCTTGAAAATGTACCTTTTCTCACTGATATTGAAAAGATGGGATATATCTTAAAGAATTTAGGAGTGAATTTAGTTCGTAAAAACAACCAACTAGAAATAGATCCAACAACTATTTCGATTAAAGAACTTCCATATGAACTTGTTAAAGGATTAAGAGCTAGTTTCTTTTGTATAGGTGCACTATTAACTAAATTTGGAGAAGCTCAAGTGCCGTTACCAGGTGGATGCAATATTGGTTCAAGGCCAATAGACGAGCACATTAATGGACTAATCGCATTAGGAGCAGACATTATTATTGAAGAGGGAATTGTCAAGGCAAAAACAAGGGGGAACAAAAATAGACTTCATGGCACTCATATTAAATTAAATTGTCCAAGTGTAGGTGCGACTGAAACTTTAATAATGGCAGCATCTTTAGCGAAAGGAAGAACTATTATTGAAAATGCTGCTAGAGAGCCTGAAGTTCAAGATTTATGCCAAATGCTTAATAAAATGGGGGCAAAAATTTATGACTCCGGTAAAAAAACAATTATTATTGATGGTGTTAATAAGCTTGGCGGATGTACCCATAAAGTAATTCCAGACCGAATAGAAGCTGGAACTTTTCTAATAGCTGCTGCTGCAACTTCCTCCTCAATAACAATTTCTCCAGTAATCCCTCATCATCTTGAAGCTGTTACTAATAAGCTTCAAGAGAGTGGGAGTAAAATTACGATTAAAGGTAATTCGATTTCAATCAAGAGCAAAGAGATTAAAGGAGTGGATATTATAACAGCTCCTTTTCCAGGCTTTCCTACTGATTTGCAGGCACCATTTACAGCTCTAATGACAATCGCAAATGGTGAATCAAAGATAACCGAAACAATTTTCGAAAACAGAATGAATCATATTTATTTACTTAATGAAATGGGTGCCCGTATAAAACTAAACAAAAACGTAGCTCACATCAAAGGTGTTAAAACAATTAATGGGATGAATCTAGTTGGCTCAGATTTAAGGTCATCAGCTGCATTAATAATTGCAGGAATCATCGCAAAAGGAATTAGTAAGATCTATGGATTGGAACATTTAGATAGAGGTTATGAAAATTTTGAATTAAAACTAAAAAATTTAGGTATTAAAATAATTAGAGAGATTAGTAAAAGTTCTTTTGAGGAGAATGGATATAAAATTAAAGATAAATCTGAAAATCTTTCAAAACTTAAGGCAGCTTAGCGTTTTTCAAAATATATTTGAAACTAGAAAAATATATTAAACGTAAGCAATATTGATTAGTGAAATACAACCCAAAAATAACAACAACAGCACTAAAAAGCGATTAGACCAAATCTTATTTAAACCATTAAGCTTATTTCCATTCATGCCCAAGTTCCACTATTAGATCCGAATGCTGTCAATATAGTCACAGCAATAAAAAGATATGGGACAAATTTTAAGGATAATTTTTTAGCTTGAATTTTGGACATTTTGTTTTTTTTTAAATATAACACAATATTACTAATTATGAAGTTTTTTCCACAAAAAATGGTTTTTACTCACATCTAAGCACATAAATGTATCAGAAATGTCTTAAAATCTATTTTTGAACTTATTTCTTGTCAGCAAAATCAATAAATATAATTTTATGTTTTTATCTAAAATTTTGACTATTAACAAACTTTATCTTGATCAATGTTCCTTGAGCAAAACAATAGTCAATAAGGTGATTTTTGTTATAATAAAAAAGTTCATTTTTTCAAAAGCCTTGGGAGCGTGGTGGAATTGGTAGACGCACCGCACTCAAAATGCGGCACCTTCGGGTATGTCGGTTCAAGTCCGACCGCTCCCACTTTGATGAATACCTATAGTCGATTCGATATATCTTTCAAAAAAGGAAAAGGTTGTTGGCTATGGGACAAAACAGGTAAAAAGTATCTTGATGCAGTCGCTGGTATAGCAACTTGTAGTCTTGGACATAGCGATAGAGTTTTAAGAAGAAGGCTATCAACTCAACTAAAAAAGATTCAGCACATTTCCAATCTCTACAACATTGAAGAACAAGAACAATTAAGCAGAACTTTAACGAATATGAGTTGTGCTAAAAGCGTCTTCTTCTGCAACAGTGGTGCAGAAGCAAATGAATCTGCAATTAAATTAATTAAAAAATATGGAAATACAACAAATAAAGGTAAAGAATCAATTATTCTCGCAGCAGAATCCAGCTTTCATGGAAGGACGCTTGCAACCTTAAGTGCGACTGGACAGCCCAAGTATCAAAAAGGTTTCGAACCGATGATTCAAGGGTTTAAATTTTTTAAATTTAACAATTTTGATACGGTAAAAAAATTATTTGAAGAGTGTGAAAAAAATGATCAAAAAATTTCCGGCGTTTTAGTTGAACCAATACAAGGAGAAGGCGGCGTAATACCCGGAAGTAAAATATTCTTTAAAAGCTTGAGAGATATATGTGATAAATATAATTCTCTTCTCATTTTAGATGAGGTCCAAAGTGGTGTGGGTCGAACTGGGAAAATGTGGGGTTATGAGAATTTAGGAATTGAACCTGACGGGTTCACAGTTGCTAAAGGATTAGGAGGAGGTCATGCAATTGGAGCATTACTAGTTAAAGAAAAAGCCAACATTTTTTCTCCAGGAGATCATGCTAGCACTTTTGGCGGGAACCCTTTCGCCTGTAAAGCAGCCCTAACTGTATTGGAAGAAATAAACAGAAGAAATCTTATCAATAATGTTTATCTAAGAGGGGAACAATTAAGTGTTGGGTTTAAAGAATTGTCAAAAAAATTTCCAAATATTATTAGAGGGAAAAGAGGTTTAGGTTTAATACAAGGTCTTGTGATCAATGATGCTTATGCTGATGCAAAAAATATTACATTAAAAGCTTTTGATAAAGGATTACTGATAGTTCCCGCAGGAGGAAATGTTGTAAGGATTGTCCCACCATTAGTCATATCTCGAAAAGAAATTAATATTCTTTTGGATAAACTAAATTCAATTTTTGAAGAGTTATAGCAATTTAAATTTTGAAAAATTCAAATTTAAAAATTTTTGAATTATTATCACCTAAATATGAAAGGGATAATATCAAGTTAGGTTTATCAAGAATTAAAAAAGCACTTCAAGAACTTGGTAATCCTTGCAAAGATATACCTGCGATACAGATTATTGGAACCAATGGGAAAGGTTCAATCGCGGCATATATAGAAAGTATACTTTTTGAAGCTAAAAGGAATTTTGGTGTAACGACATCTCCTCATCTTTTGGAAGTATATGAGAGGATTAGGGTTAATAAAAAAAATATTAATAAAACTGATTTTGAAAAAATCTATAGATTAATAGATAAAAAATTTTCAACAATTGAATTAACTCCTTTTGAAAAAATCATTTGCTGCGCACTAAATTTTTTTGACAATAAAAAAGTTGAATTAATCATTCTTGAAGCTGGCTTAGGGGGGCGATTAGACGCGACAACAGCCCATAAATATAGACCAATAATTGCTATTGGGAATATTGGCTTAGACCATAAAGAATTTCTTGGAGATACGATTGAAAAAATTGCCAAAGAAAAATTAGCAGTTATTGAAAAAAACTCAATTGTCATATCATGCAAACAAAATAGTCAAGTTGAAAATTTAATAACCAAAAAAGTTAAAGAGGTTGGAGCAGAAATTATATGGAAAGATTCAATTTCAAACAGCTATGAGCTTGGATTAAAAGGAATTTTTCAAAAGCAAAATGCTGCAGTAGCTGTTGGAGCAATCGAAGCTCTGAATAATTTGGGATTTAATATTAAAGAAAAAAATATATCTGAAGGTCTTAAAAAGACAGCTTGGAAAGGAAGGCTAGAAATAATAAATTATTTCAACAAAGAAATTCTTGTAGATTGTGCTCATAATTATCCTGCTGCAAAAGCACTTTCTAATGAGAGAAGCAATTGGAAGAATGAAGATAAAGGAATTTATTGGATTTTAGGTGTCCAAAGACAAAAAGATATTCACGCAATATTAAAAACACTTCTTAAAAAAAATGATCACTTATTACTTGTACCAGTTCCAAACCAACCTAGTTGGCAATTAAATGATCTCTCTAGGATTAAAGAAATTGACTGTCAAAAAACAATTGAATTTAAAACATTTGAACTTGCCATTGAGTACTTATTTTCCCTAGAAAAATGGCCACCTAATAATCCTGTTCTATTAGGTTCTATTTTTTTAGTTGCTGAATTTATTAAATTTACGAAAAAACAGAAATGTTAAATTTTAAATTGTTCCTTTACTTCCCAACCTTCCAATTTTCCTGGATTTAATAGCCCTTTAGGATCAAATTTTAATTTCGCTTTTACTTGATCAGCGTCAACCACTCCTAGTCCTCCGCCTTCGACAGTCAAAACATGGGGATTAAAAATAAACGCACCAAGTTTCTTACAATCTTCCATTATTTGATTTAATTCAACTATCCCATTCCACTTTAATACAGGCAAAGCCGCAATTCGCGGTGATCCTTGTTGAGAAACTGCCTCTAAATGCCATAGAACTTTTTTTTTCCATTTTTTTCTCAAAAAACTAATCATTTCTAGTTCATTATTAAGTGGCAAAAGCATCTGTAAATACGTCCAATTTTTATCCCTAGACCTCATGTGAAGAGTTGTATGATTCCATACGACTTCAGAAATTCCATTAACGAGTTTTTCTTCTTCCCCAAGGAGGGTAAATTCAACTTTGAATTTTTTACAAATCAACTCGATCGTTTTTGTTCCGCCAAGAGTAGATTGAACTAATATCTTGTGACTTCTAGATTTACTTTTAAACCATTTTGGCATTTGATCAACAATTTCTTCTTCAAGAATTGCTCCTAGTTTCAGATCAATTGCTGCGCTCGTAAGAGTTTTTAATATTTCTATTGTTTTTTCAAATTCAATACAGTCGATAACTAATGAATACCACTTACGTTTGATATCAGTAGCAAGAACTAAAGAAGTAATTATTCCATTAGTCCCATAAGC
>CACBHP010000008.1 GCA_902539115.1 uncultured Prochlorococcus sp.
CCAAATGAACAAAGCTGATTCTGAGAGAATGGCTGGGACATTAGAAAAAATGGGATATACCAGAGCAGATAATGAATTAAATGCAGATTTGGTCTTGTACAATACATGCACAATCAGAGATAATGCAGAGCAAAAAGTTTATAGCTTTCTAGGAAGACAAGCAAAAAGAAAGCACAAAACACCCAGCCTGAAACTTGTTATAGCAGGTTGCCTTGCTCAGCAAGAGGGACAGTCCTTATTAAGAAGAGTCCCAGAACTTGACCTAGTAATGGGCCCTCAACATGTAAATAACCTTGAGAATCTTCTAGGGAAAGTTGACTTAGGAAATCAAATTGCTGCCACAGAAGAAACCTTCATTTCTGAAGACATAACTAGTGCTAGAAGAGAAAGCTCTATTTGTGGCTGGGTTAATATCATTTATGGATGTAATGAAAGATGTTCATATTGTGTAGTCCCCTCTGTCAGAGGGAAAGAGCAATCAAGATATCCATATGCGATAAAAAGTGAGATCCAAAAATTAGCTGATGATAATTTTAAAGAAATTACTCTTTTGGGTCAGAACATTGATGCTTATGGTAGAGATCTTCCAGGAACTACAAAAGAGGGGAGAAAAGAAAACACTTTAACCGATCTTTTATATTATATTCACGATGTTAAAGGAATTCGCAGAATAAGATTTGCCACTAGTCATCCAAGATATTTTTCGAAAAGGTTGATTCAAGCTTGTCATGAACTTGATAAAGTTTGTGAACATTTCCATATTCCCTTCCAAAGTGGAAATGATGAAATTTTAAAGCAAATGTCCAGAGGATACACTATCAAAAAGTATAAAAATATTATCGAGAATATTAGATCATTAATGCCAGATGCAGCAATCACAGCTGACGCAATAGTTGCTTTCCCAGGAGAAAGCGAACAACAATATCAAGATACATTGAAGCTAATATCAGAAATTGGCTTTGATCAAGTCAACACAGCAGCATACTCTCCAAGACCAAACACTCCAGCAGCAGTTTGGTCGAATCAACTCTCGGAAGAGGTGAAAAAAGCTAGATTGCATGAAATTAATGATTTGGTCGAGAAAACGGCTAGGAGCAGAAACCAAAGATATATCAATAATATCGAAAGCGTTTTAATAGAAGGTTTAAATCCAAAAAATTCATCGCAAATTATGGGTAGAACTAGAACAAATAGATTAACTTTCGTCGAGATTCCCAAAAACATCAACTTTAATTTTTCATTTGGAGATGAGATAGATGTCAGAATAAATGAAGCAAGACCTTTTTCTTTAACAGGCGAACTTTATTTATGATTTTTTTCTAAATGACCGGGGGTAAGAAAAAATGTATAGGGTTAATATTTGGCGGTAATTCCAATGAACATCAAGTATCGATATCTTCTGCGAAAACAGTTTGTAAAGCATTTAATTCAGAAATAAACAAAGAACGCTTTATAGTTAAAGCCTTTTACATAAACAAATATGGAGATTGGCTTGATAGTGATAGTTCAGAAAAAATCCTAATTGGTGAAATTGAAAATATTAAAACAAAAAAACAACAATTTTTAAATCAAGGAAAAATTAACTTCCTTGACGGAATTGAATTTCAAAATGTTGATGTTTGGTTTCCTCTTCTACATGGATTTAATGGTGAGGACGGATCAATTCATGGCTTACTTCGATTTACAAAAAAACCTGTAGTCGGATGTGGAATTATTGGCTCTGCACTTGGAATGGATAAAATATTGATGAAAACAATTTTCTCAAATCTTAAACTTCCACAAGTTAATTATCTAGTTTTTCAAAATGCAGATCTCAACGATAAGGAAGTAAAAAATATTGTAATTAAAAAAATTTTAAATAAATTAAATTTTCCTGTTTTTGTTAAACCATCGAACTCTGGATCATCTCTTGGCATCTCCAAAGTCATAAATGAATCAGAAATTTTACAAGCATTAAAAAAGGCTCGAGAAATAGATCCAAGAATATTAATAGAGGAAGGTTTAGAGGTAAGGGAGATTGAATGCGGAATAATTGGCAATTCAAAACTCTTAACCTCTGAGATAGGCGAGGTAAATTACAAAAGTGATTGGTATGATTACGACACAAAATATCACTCAGATAATAAAATAATTATCCCAGCCGAAATAGATTCTAAAACCACAAAAAAAATTAAAGAAATTGCTATTAAAAGTTGTAGAGCACTAAATATTTTCGGATTTGCAAGAGTAGATTTCTTTTTAGAAAAATCTTCAAATAAAATATTAATTAATGAAATAAATACAATTCCTGGTTTTACAAAAAACAGTATGTTTCCAATGCTTTGGGAATCTTCAGGTTTAAAAATTGAACAACTTGTGGCTAAACTGGTAGATATATCTTTAGATTTGTAATTTAAATCAAATGTTGCATGGACTACTTTGGTTACCATTACTTTTAATCTTCATTTTATTAACTGCACTTGGATGGTTAGAAAGAAGAAGGCAAAATCTTTTTAGAAGTTGGGCGAGTGATTCTGAACTGTGCAAATTAGATAGTTCAGGTGCAGCGTCCTTAAAAGATGGGGAGTTAAAGTGGAGCGCATTTGAAGCTGGTAAATTTGAAGAAAAAGATTCTTTTACAATTAAAAAACTTGAATTAGTTGAATTAATGGCACTATCTTCAGGAGAAGCTCCTCTAACAAGTGAATCTCAAGGTAAGTGCAGGTTGAGATTGGTAGGGGATGGGAAAGAGATGGATGTACCATTTTCAGATGCAGAGCAAGCGAGAGAATGGATGGACCAACTGATGGAAAAAGCTCGATGTGATTTGTGAAAAAACAAAAGGGAATTAAAAATAGAAGCTTTTTTCTTCTAATCTCATTTTTATTTTTAACAAGCTTATTAAGCATAAAAACTCTCAAAAAAGTTGAAACTCAGGATATTAGAATTTCTGGTAGTGAATTATTTTCGCAGAATGATGTGGTAAAAAATTCATCTTTAAATTTTCCGATCCGATTAATTTTTGTTGAAACTAATTTGTTAGAAAAAGAGTTAAAACAAAATTTATCTCTCAAGAATGTTTCGGTAAACAGAGAATTATTTCCTTTTGGTTTGAAAGTTCATATTAATTCAAGAATTCCAATAGCTTTCGGCGAGAGAATATTAAAAGGCGAAAAAATATTAGGCTTCATTGATAAAAATGGATTTTTTATCAATAAACAAAATGTGGATGAAAAAAATTTGAATAAACTAACCATACAAGTTTTTGGATGGAAAGAAAAATTTAAAAATATACTATCTGAAATTTTTATCGCTGTAGATAATTATGAATTAGAGATCGTTAAAATAACTTTTTCGTCCGATGGGTTTCTTACTGTTGAAGAAAAAGATTTAAAAACAATACTCTTAGGATTTAAGCCAAATTTAATCAACTATCAATTACAAAAAATCAATAACCTTAAAAATGAATTTAAAAAAAATAGCTTTTCAAAAAAAATATATAATATTGATCTGACTAATCCAGATAAACCAAAAATAAAAGTGTTCAAACCCTAATATTTGAAAAAAGATTTTGAGTAATTTTTTATTATTATTGTAGTGTTGATAAGGGTTTTGCATTCAAACAAAATATTTTATAAATAAATATTTTTAGGATTTTCCTCAACAAATTCCTACAGATGCGCTCAGTAAGTTCATAATGCACCCAATACTAGTACTAGTTTCCTATTAAGAGATGAGCTTCGGTAACAATCCAAACTTTGATCAATCAAGAGAAATCTTTCCAAGCCAAAACGCCAAAATAGAAGTTATTGGTGTAGGTGGTGGTGGCAGTAATGCAGTCAATAGAATGATAAATAGTGATTTAGAAGGTGTTTCATTTAGAGTCCTCAATACCGATGCACAAGCCCTACTACAATCTTCTGCAGAGAGTAGGGTTCAACTTGGACAAAATCTCACTAGAGGTTTAGGTGCAGGTGGGAATCCAAGTATTGGCCAAAAAGCAGCCGAAGAATCCAAAGAAGAGCTTCAACAAGCTTTAGAGGGTTCGGATCTAGTTTTTATAGCCGCTGGTATGGGTGGAGGAACTGGTACAGGTGCCGCTCCTGTTGTTGCAGAAGTAGCCAAACAAAGTGGGGCTCTAACAGTAGGTATAGTAACCAAACCATTTTCTTTTGAAGGGAAAAGAAGAATGCGTCAAGCAGAGGAGGGGATCGCAAGACTAGCTGAAAACGTTGATACTCTCATTGTTATTCCTAATGACCGATTAAAAGACGTTATAGCAGGAGCTCCCCTCCAAGAAGCATTTAGGAATGCTGATGATGTTCTAAGGATGGGCGTCAAAGGAATTAGTGACATAATCACTTGTCCAGGATTAGTTAATGTTGATTTTGCAGACGTAAGATCAGTTATGACGGAAGCTGGCACTGCTCTTCTCGGAATAGGTATAGGTTCAGGAAGATCGAGAGCTATAGAAGCAGCACAAGCAGCAATGAATAGTCCTTTATTAGAGGCAGCTAGAATAGATGGAGCTAAAGGCTGCGTTATTAACATTACTGGCGGCAAAGACATGACTTTAGAAGACATGACCTCCGCATCTGAAATTATTTATGATGTTGTTGATCAAGAAGCAAATATTATTGTTGGTGCAGTGGTCGATGAGGCAATGGAAGGGGAGATACAAGTTACTGTTATTGCCACAGGATTTGAAACAACCCAACCATTAAACCAGCAAAGAATTAAAAACAGATTATCTAATCAACCCATATATAACTATTCCGACAATAAAGAATCAGGAGCAAATATTCCTGAGTTTTTGAGATTAAGGCAAAATAAAAAAGATATAGGTTAAAAGGTAAAATAGAGTGACTCGGTTATCTCGCCTGCCTCAAGCATCCCTTGTGGCTGCTACCTTCCGGTCCTGACCAGGTTTAGGCGTTAAAACCGCGAAAGGCCGAGTCAGGATCATATTAGCAATTCTTGATTAAAAAAGATACATAAATCTATTATGTTACCTTCAGACCTAGTAAATTATAAAAAAAATTCTCGCAAAATCATTGCACTTACTGCATGGGACTCCATATCAGGATCTATTGCAGAGCAAGCAAATGTTGATCTCGTACTAGTAGGAGATTCATTAGCAATGGTATGCCTAGGATACAAATCGACATTGCCTTTAACTTTAGAAAACATAATTTACCATACTAATGCCGTTTCAAGAGGATTTAAGAAGAAAATTGAGGAACAACCTTTAGTTGTTTCAGATATGCCTTTTCTTACTTACCAATGCGGTGAGGATAAAGCTGTTGAGTATGCAGGCAAAATCATTCAAAGCACTTATGCAAAAGCTGTAAAAATAGAAGGAGCTGAACCAGAAATACAAAAAGTTATTTCTAGATTAATAAGAATGGGAATCCCTGTTATGGGTCACATAGGTCTTACACCACAAAGCTATTTAAATATTGGATTAAAAAAACAAGGAGAAAGCTTGGCAAGCCAAGAGAAAATCAAAAAAGAGGCTTCAATTCTTGAAGAATTAGGATGTTTTTCAATAGTTCTTGAACATATTCCTGATTTCCTTGCTAATGAAATAAAAAATTACTTAACAATTCCTACAATAGGTATTGGTGCAGGTAATGCTTGCGATGGGCAAGTAAGAGTTACTGCAGATTTGTTAGGCCTCAATGATGATCAACCACCATTTTGCCAACCAATTATCCAAGGAAAGAAATTATTTAAGGATAAATTAAAAGAATGGGTAGACTCTGAGAGACTTAATTAATATCATCCCACCACTTAAACATAGAAACAAGAACTTGATTGCTTAGTTCCATTCCATTAGGCTCGCTTAAAAAGAATCTGTTCCCCTTCCTTACTAATAGCCCACTTTCAATAAATCTTTCCCATTCTTCAAGCAATTTACTGAAGTTTCTTTCAAATTTTTTGTTTTCCCAGTTTTGTTCTTCAAATACTTCTTGGAGATCTACACCCTCTTTGAGTCTTAATCCCAACATTATTTTCTCATCAAGTTCTTTATAAACAAACTCCTTATTAGTTAGGGATGAATCTAAATTAAATTCGTATTGTCTAATTACCCATTCTTTATATTCTTTGCTAACTCTTGGTCTAGTTAACTTTTCCCCCCAAGGGGAACTAGTGGAGCCCTGACCAAAACTCCACCAGCCTAAACCACTCCAATAAACTCTATTGTGTCTCGATTGATGTCCCGGAAGGCAATAGTTTGAGATTTCATATCTTGAATACCCTGAGTTTTTTAAAATTAAATGGGTTGATTCACTATTTCTAAAAGATTCTTCATCACTTGGGAGTTTTAATTTTCCTAAATTAACTAATTTTTTAAAAACGGTGCCATTTTCAATATTTAAATCGTAAATAGATAAATGCGGTGGTGAAAATGTTATTGCTTTTTTTAGATCATCTTGCCATTCTTTAAATCCACTAAGTGGCAAGTTTTGAATTAAATCTAAACTCCAGCTTTTTATTAATCCAGAATCATATTCTCTCTTCAACCATAAACAAGATTTTTCTGCATCTTCTTTCAAATGACGCCTTCCCGACTTTTGAAGTATCTTATTATTAAAACTTTGTACTCCAAGACTAAATCTATTTATCCCAGCATTTATAAATCCAAAAAGATCATCTTGAGTAAAACTAGCTGGATCAACCTCCATTGTGATTTCAGCACCATAGTCAATTCCATAATTTTCTTTAAAGAGGTCAATTAATTCTTTGATTTGGGTTGGATCTAATATTGATGGTGTACCACCCCCTACATAAATTGTCGATAGAGGTGATTTATGCTTAATTGACAATATTTCTCTAGATAAAAATTGCAAATACTCTTGAACAGTTTTGCTTCCATAACCTTTTAAAGTTTCAACTTTGTTTCCTAATGGAATAACTGCAAAATCACAGTAAAAACATCTTCTGTGGCAAAAAGGAATGTGCACATAAGCACTTCTTGGAAACTTATTCATAATCTAATTTCATTTTTAAGCTCCAAAAAAAGTATTAAGGATCGAAAAAAATAAAATCCTTATTTACTCAATTAATAAATCCTAGTAGATTATATATATGACAGATATCTTAGTATTAATTTTATTTGTATTGTCTGGGGCTGCTTCTGGATGGCTTGGTGTTGATTTATTGCCTGTAGACATACTCAAACAAGTATCTAATGTGGAGGGTTTTAGAATTGTTTTAGCAATAATTGGTTTTTTTGTAGGATTAGCAGCTGGTTTTGTATTTCTTCAACTTAGAAAAACGTTTCTTGATCAAATAAGAACAATGCCAACGGACTTACTAATAAGTAGGTCTGTTGGATTAATTTTAGGATTACTTGTTGCGAATCTCCTACTTGCTCCAATACTATTAATTCCCTTCCCTAGAGAGGTTTTTTTCGCAAAACCTTTAGCAGCCATATTAAGCAATATTTTCTTTGGTGTGCTTGGTTATAAGTTGGCAGATACCCATGGAAGGACATTATTGAGATTATTCAATCCAAATAATACTGATGCATATCTAGTCAATGAAGGAATCCTCCCTGCTGCAAGTCCAAAAATACTAGATACTAGCGTAATTATTGATGGAAGAATCAATGGCCTATTAAGTTGCGGCTTATTGGAAGGGCAATTAATTGTTGCGCAAAGTGTAATTGATGAATTACAAACTTTAGCTGACTCAAGTAGTAATGAAAAAAGGTCGAAAGGCAGAAGAGGTCTCAAGTTATTAAAAGAATTAAGAGATTTATATGGGAGAAGACTTGTAATAAACCCAACAAAGTATGAAGGTAATGGGGTAGATGAAAAACTCTTGAAAATTACTGAGGATATGACAGGAACTTTAATTACGGCTGATTATAATCTTTCTCAGATTGCTGAAGTTAAAGAATTAAAAGTTATGAATTTAAGTGATTTGGTTATAGCCTTAAGGCCAGAAGTACAACCAGGAGAATCACTTAATATAAAAATCGTGAGAGAAGGCAAAGAAAAAATGCAAGGTATTGGATATTTAGATGACGGCACAATGGTTGTTATTGATGAGGCAAAGAATTTTGTGGGAAGCAGATTAGATATTGTCATCACAGGAGCATTACAAACTCCCACTGGAAGAATGGTCTTTGGAAAACTAATAAATAATCCTGAGTCAAACAAATCTTTTAAATCACCAGCGACACAGGGCTAAATCTAGCTAGAATCAGTACAATCTTAATTTTGTGATACAAATGACTGTATCTGCTCCTTATTACGGCGAAAACACCGTTATGAGGACCCCGCCCCCTGATCTCCCCTCTCTTTTACTAAAAGAGCGAATTGTTTATCTTGGTTTACCATTATTTTCAGATGATGATGCGAAAAGACAACTAGGAATGGATGTTACTGAGCTAATCATTGCTCAACTTCTTTATTTAGAGTTTGAGGATCCAGAAAAACCAATCTATTTCTATATCAATTCAACTGGGACAAGTTGGTACACTGGCGACGCAGTTGGTTTTGAAACAGAAGCTTTCGCTATCTGCGATACAATAAGCTACATTAAGCCTCCAGTACACACGATATGTATCGGACAGGCAATGGGTACTGCTGCAGTTATTCTTTCATCTGGCACAAAGGGGCATAGAGCCGCTCTTCCTCATGCTTCTATTGTTTTGCATCAACCTATAAGCGGAGCAAGAGGCCAAGCAACCGATATCCAAATAAGAGCTGAGGAAGTTTTGAAAAATAAAAAATCAATGTTGGAGATTTTATCTCGTAATACTGGAAAGACTATCGAAGAACTCTCTAAAGACTCTGATAGGATGAGTTATCTCAACCCCCAAGAAGCCCTAGATTATGGTGTTATCGATAGAATACTCACAAGTCAAAAAGATCTCCTAAATAAAATTTAACCTTCACAAAACTATTTTAAAATCATGCCAATAGGAACTCCAAGCGTGCCTTACAGACTTCCAGGAAGTCAATATGAAAGATGGGTCGACATATACACAAGACTAGGTGTTGAGAGAATTCTTTTTCTTGGACAAGAAGTAAATGATGGTATTGCAAACAGCCTTGTTGCACAAATGCTTTATTTAGATTCTGATGATAATTCCAAACCTATTTATCTGTATATAAATAGCCCAGGAGGATCAGTAACTGCTGGCTTGGCTATATATGACACTATCAAATACGTAAAAAGTGATGTAGTAACAATCTGCGTAGGCCTCGCAGCCTCAATGGGAGCGTTCCTATTGGCCGCTGGCACAAAAGGTAAAAGAGTTGCTTTGCCTCATAGCAGAATAATGATTCATCAACCTTTAGGAGGAACTTCTCAACGTCAAGCAAGTGATATTGAAATAGAAGCTAAGGAAATTTTAAGAATTAAAGATATGTTAAATATGTCTATGGCAGACATGACAGGCCAATCATTTGAGAAAATTGAAAAGGATACTGATAGAGATTATTTTCTAAGTGCGGAAGAAGCAAAAAACTATGGCTTAATTGATAGAGTAATTACACATCCAAGCGAAGCAAACCAATCTTAAATTTTCTAAATAAATATTTTAATTTTAATTTTTTAAATTAATAATTTTTTGGTTTATTTATACCTTTAATGTCTAAAATATTAATTATCAAATGCAAAGAAGCTACAACTAATGACTCAACTTTTTTACGACACAGATGCAGATCTAAGTCTTTTAAATAATAAAACAATAGCGATTATTGGATATGGTTCACAAGGTCATGCTCATGCCCTAAACCTTAAAGATAGCGGTATGGACGTAATTGTTGGATTATATAAAGGAAGTAAGTCTGAAAGCAAAGCTATTAGCGATGGTCTACAAGTATTTAGCGTTTCTGAAGCTTGCGAAAAAGCAGACTGGATTATGATTCTCCTCCCAGATGAGTTTCAGAAAGATGTTTACCTTAAAGAAATAGAACCAAACTTAAAAGAAGGAAAGATATTAAGTTTTGCTCATGGCTTTAATATAAGATTCGGACTCATCAAACCTCCTAGTTTTGTGGATGTTGTAATGATTGCCCCAAAAGGACCTGGACACACTGTTCGTTGGGAATATCAGAATGGTCAAGGAGTTCCAGCATTGTTTGCAGTAGAGCAAGATTCTTCCGGAAATGCAAGATCATTGGCGATGGCTTACGCTAAAGGGATTGGTGGAACGAGAGCTGGGATTCTTGAAACAAACTTCAAAGAAGAAACAGAAACTGATTTATTTGGAGAACAAGCGGTTTTGTGCGGAGGATTATCAGAACTCGTCAAATCAGGCTTCGAAACTCTTGTAGAGGCAGGCTATCAGCCCGAACTTGCTTACTTCGAATGCTTACATGAAGTTAAACTTATTGTTGATTTAATGGTGAAGGGAGGGTTATCTCAAATGAGAGATTCCATTTCAAATACTGCAGAATATGGAGATTATGTAAGTGGTAAAAGACTTATCAATAGTGATACAAAGAAAGAAATGCAAAAAATTCTAAAGGATATTCAAGATGGAACTTTCGCTAAGAATTTCGTGGAAGAATGCGATAAAAACAAACCCTTAATGACAAAATTAAGAGAAGAGAACTCAAAACATAAAATTGAGAAAGTGGGTAAAGGTCTGCGCTCGATGTTCAGTTGGCTGAAATAAATTTATTTTTACTATTTCTTGGATCGATTGGTTTTGATTTATTTATCGGCGATCCAAGATTCTTAATACACCCAGTTCAAGTAATTGGCTTTTACATAAAAAATATATCTGATTACCTAATAAATAATTTTGGAGAAAATAAAAATATATTGTTTTGGGGTGGTTTCTTCATAACTATATCCACTGTTGGAATGAGTTTTGGTTTAGGAAAATTGATAGAACTCAGTTATGTGCAATCAAAAAATCATTTTTTTCTTGGATTGTTGATTTTTTTTGGACTTTCAAGTTGTATTGCGACAAAGGGACTTATTTCAAGTGTGAGAGAGATTGCAGAGCTAATAGAAAACAAGGAAATTAATAACCAAAATAAGAAAATAATAAAAGAGAAGGTACAAAGAATAGTAAGTAGGGATGTAAGGTCATCTTCTATAAAACATCTCTTGAGATCAAGTACCGAGAGCCTTACCGAAAATTCGGTTGATGGAATATTTGGGCCATTATTTTGGATTTTTATTGGAATTATTTTTATGAAGTTTTCAATTTTTCTACCAGGACCTTTGTCACTTGGTTTTTCTTATAAAGCCATAAGCACTTTAGATTCAATGATAGGTTACAAATATGATTATTTTAGATATTTAGGATTTTTCAGTGCAAAAATCGAAGATATTTTTACGTTTGTTCCTTCAAGATTAGTTTTAATCACGTTACCTTTAGTTAGCTCCAAAGTTAATGAGTATGGATCAATCATAAAAAAAAGTTATCTTGATGGTAAAAAATATGATTCGCCTAATGCTGGGATTTCAGAAGCTATATTTGCCTATATTTCCGGAATTAAATTGGGAGGTAAAAGTAAATATAAAAATGAAATTATTGAAAAGCCAATAATTAATGAGGCTGGAGATAATTGCACTGAAGAAAAAATCAAATTAATATGTCAATTAATTTTGAGATTACAATTTTTATGGATAATAATTTTTTCCTTATTTTTTTTTATGAGCTCGTGTTTTATTTAATAATAAATTAGTTATAAAATTATTAGAATAGATCTAAAAATTAATGCAAGAAAACCGCTCTCCAATGGAAAATCAAAATGATGGTTTTACTAATACATCATCAAGTGATAAAAAATACACAAAATGGGTAGACAATCAAGGGGATGAAGTAAAGAATGTTTTTGGATTCAATAGCAGCGCCGAGCTTGTGAATGGTAGAGCAGCTATGATTGGATTCTTAATGCTCATATTAACCGAGTTGATTTTTAGCGGCAGGCCTGTGACTTCTTCAATTTTTGGTATTAATTAAAAATGGAAGAAAAAAAATCTAATCCAATAAAAGCAATCCTATACATATCCGTATGGGTAATAATTTGGGGAACATTAGGTTCTTTTATTGATTATCCTCTTTATAAAAATAAAATTTACTTAGAAGGAAGCATATATCAGTATCTTACTTTCACAATTACAGCCATAATATCAATAATAAGTGCAAAGTTTTTTTATAAAAAATTTGAGTTATAAAAATTTGTACCTAAATTTCTTAATAATTTTAGCTGGTTCTTTTTTGTCATTTGACTCGTAAAGTATCCACTGATGTGTCTCAGTATCATGATCACAACCATAATTTCCAGATATATTATCGTAACTTGAAAGGTATGAATGACAATTCTGGTCTGCCTCAAAAGCAGAGTCATAACCTGTGAGAAAATATATTAAAAACAGAAGTATTACTAACAAAAAAAATACTTGGAAAACTAAATTTACTACCTTCATAAGATTTTCTAAAATTTAAATATATCATTTAAAAAATTTTTTCGATCTAAAAATATTTAACGACCAACATTAAAAACAAAGTCATGGAATTTTTGATTCTTTAAATAAAGAATGACTAGCAATATTAAAATCAAATTTAAGCCTAATACTATTGATCCAAAAATATTTATTTGTTTTTTACCTGGCAAAGTGTAAGTAAATTTCTTGCCTTTAAGAAAAGCTGCTAAGCCTTTTTTTTCTTTTTTTGCTTCTTTTATTTCAGCATCATTTTTAACTTCATTATCAGAGAAACCTTTTACCATTAATACTTAAAATCCAAATTTATAATATTCCAAAAAAATAAAATTTTTTAATAATTAACAATTTTTAATCACATATGGGATCATAAATGAAATTCTTTCATTTGAGAAATTTTTTAAAAAATAAGCTTCTATAATTGCCGACTGCATCCCCAATAAACTTGATTGACATTTGAATCTATTTTGGTCAAATACAAGTAATTGTAGTTTTTCTATTTCAGAAATTAACTCTTTACAAACTTGGGCTTGAGAATCTTTAATACAATAACTTGCTTCATTTAAAATCTTGGATTTTGTTGTTATTGAGTCTGCCATAACAAAATTAGATAACAACAAAAACTTTAGTAACAAAAAAGTTATATATTTCATTACTTCTTAAGACTTCAAAATTTGAGATAACTTGCTAATAGTTTTGATTATTTAGCTATTTTCATTTTATTGAAATTAAAAAAAAAAGATGCTCTTAAAGAGCACCTTGGCATTAAAAGAAGAAATAGATTAAAAAGATTACCCTTGAACTCTATCCTTAAAAAGTTTACCTGCAGAAAATGTTGGAACTCTTTTAGCAGGTATTGCTATTTTTTCGCCTGTCTTAGGGTTTAATCCCTGTCTTGCAGAACGATCTCTTGGCTCGAAAGAACCAAATCCTAGTAAGGAGACTTTTTTGCCTTCCACTACTGAGTCAACAATAGTTTCAATAGCTGCATCAACAACTAAAGAAACATCAGTTTTTGTGAGCTCTGTACGAGCAGCAACAAGGTTTACTAAATCAGCTTTGTTCATTGAATTGTTTATAAAGCAGAGATTTAAAGACAAGTGTTTTAAGCAAGCCTAAAAACCTCGAACTTGCATATCATATTTAGCAAATAGAAATACGGCAACCGAAAATGCCGGCGGCGCAAAGCTTTATACAAATCTTGGGGACATTTTTAGCTCCATTATTTATTTTTATAGCCTCACTTTTTTCCTTTATAAAATTAGCCCCTTTAACTATAAAACAGCGAAAACCATTGGTAGCACTTGATTTTTCCTTAAAAAATCTAACTTAATTTATAAAAGAGAAAATGTCAAAGATAAATAAAGTTAAGAATTTGAGCTATTTATTATGTTTTATTAATTTTCAGATATATTTCCTTCTCATCACATGAAAAACATTATTTGTATTTTGAAATCAAGAAAAATCTGGTTTTCTCACAATTAAACTTTCTCTCTAAATCTTTTTATGCATTAAGAAAATGGATAAACAAACAGTAATTAATTTAGAAATTAATAATTTTAAAGTCTAATAAAGTTAATTAGTAAAACCTTAAAATTTTAGTTTTTTTCTTAATTTTGTATCTATTATTCTTATATCAGTAATTTGAATAAATTATCTCAATATTTAATTAATCAATGATAAAGAGAAAGTGACTCATATCAATAAAGGTAAACCATTTCCCTTAGGAAGTTCTCTAACTTCACAAGGGGTTAATTTTTCCCTAGTAGCCACAAATGCAGAATATGTAGAAATCTTATTATTTGAGAAAGAGGGCTCTATTTACCCCAAAAGTATATTGAAACTAGATCAGAATCATAATACAGGTCCCTACTGGCATGCGGAGATAAAAAATCTAAATGAAGGTTGTATTTATGCTTTTAGAGTAAAACAAAAAAATAATGCGATCAACAATAATTATGAAAAAAAAGTATTACTCGATCCATGTTCAAGGGGTATAACTGGGTGGGAAAGTTATAAAAGAGAAAATGCATTAAAAACGCAAGAAAATACTAGTTCTTGTCTTAAAAGTGTTGTTTGCGATAGAAAATTATTTAATTTTAAGGATTTTCCAAGACCGAAACATTCTTGGGAAGAAACAATTATTTATGAACTCCATATCAAATCCTTCACTGAATCAACTGATAAAAATGAAAGTTGTTTCAAGAAATTTTTAAAAAAAATTCCATATCTCAAAGAACTGGGAATTACCTCTATCGAATTACTTCCAATTTTTTGTTTTGATCCAACTGATGCACCAAATGGTTTAGAGAATTTTTGGGGTTATAGTCCAATTAATTGGTTTACTCCGCATTTTGAATACCTTTCGAATGAATCAGCTGAAAAGAATAGAGAGGAATTTAGAAAATTAGTAGAGGAGTGTCATAAGGCAGACATTGAAGTTATTTTAGACGTCGTATACAATCACACTTCTGAAGGAGATTACAAAGGACCTTCAATATGTTGGAAAGGTATAGATGAAAACCTTTATTACTTTATTGGGAATGATAAAAATTATCAGGACGTATCAGGTTGTGGGAATACTATTGCAGCAAACAGAGGATTAGTTAGAAAACTAATAATTGAATCATTAAAGTGTTGGGCGAGTGAATTTGGAGTAGATGGTTTTAGATTTGATTTAGGTATTGCCTTATCAAGAGGAGAAAATCTCTCGCCACTCGATAATCCTCCAATTTTTGAAGATATAGAATGTGAACCAGAACTTGTTGATATAAAATTTATAAGTGAGCCATGGGATTGTGGTGGTTTATATAAATTAGGTGATTTCCCATCTAAGAATACTTTCACTTGGAATGGTCATTTTAGAGATGATTTGCGAAGATTTTGGAAGGGGGATAAAGATACAGCTTGGGATATGAGCGATAAAATCAAAGGAACTCCATCAATTTATAAAGAAGATACTATTTTTCCAAAATCAATAAACTTTATTACTTCACATGATGGATTCACTTTAAAAGATTTAGTAACTTTCAATAGAAAACATAATTTTGCCAACAGAGAGCAAAACAGAGATGGTGATAACCATAACAATTCTTGGAATCATGGTATAGAGGGACCAACTACAAACTTGTTAATAAATGATTTAAGAAAAAGACAACAAAAAAATCTTATTCTTAGTTTACTTATCTCTAAAGGTGTTCCAATGATACTTATGGGTGATGAGATAGGAAGATCACAAGGCGGTAACAATAATTCTTGGTGCCAAGATAATTTATTGGGCTGGATGAATTGGGAACATGGTCAACAAGATTTGGAATTATTAGAATATTTTAAATACGTTATAAAAATCAGAAAAAAACTAATAAACATTTTTAATCCATCATTCTTCCCTAATAATCAAAAAAATGAAAATATTCCAACATATCATTGGCATGGAACAAAGTTAGATAATCCTGATTGGAGTAGTTGGTCTCACACAGTTGCTTTTAGCATTAACAAAGGAATTACTAATCCGCTGGTCTGGATAGGTTTAAATGCATATTCAAAAAATATCGATTTCCCCTTGCCGAAATGTAAATATAATTGGTTAAAAGTTATTGACACTAGCATGTCTGAGATTTTTGAACCCTTAACTATCAATGAAAAATTTGTTTCAATAAAGAGTAGAAGCTCTTTATTAATCATTTCAGAAGAGGTATTTGGGGCAAAAAATAATTAATTCTAAAGCGGGCGGCGGGAATCGAACCCGCATCTTCAGCTTGGAAGGCTGAGGTTTTACCACTAAACCACGCCCGCATTAAGTAATACAATTACCATTGCAATAATACATTATCAAACAATCAACAAAGCAAAAAGATTGGAAAACTCACACTCGAAAAATATTACTAGATCAACAACAAGATTAATGTTCTCTTATGGGCTAGGAGATGCAGGCACAGGTTTAGTCGCGACGCAATTTGGTTTTTTTCTGTTCAAATTCTTTATTTCTGCTGGTTTACCAGTAATAATTGCAGGTTCATTATTAATGTTAATAAAGATATGGGATGCAGTAAATGATCCTTTAATTGGATGGTTAAGTGATCGCACACAATCAAGATGGGGGCCAAGAATCCCTTGGATGGTAGTAGCATCTGTTCCGCTTGGTTTCTCTTTGGCTGCGATATGGTGGACACCCACTGGCTCCGTACTAACCAAGACTATTTACTATTCCATAATTTCTATAATTGTAATGACGGCTTATACAAGTATTAATCTTCCTTTTGCAGCTCTATCTACTGAAATTTCTGAAAAAACAACCATAAGAACAAGGCTAAACGCATCTAGATTTACTGGCTCAATAATTGCGGGACTAACTGGTTTAATAATTGCTGGAGTTGTATTGGGTTCTGAAGGATCAGCAAATAATGAATATTTTTTAATGGGTAAAATAAGCGGATGTATTGCAGTTGCTGCAACATTAATTTCTTGCTGGGGATTGGCTCCATTCGCCAAAAAAGCAAGAAAGCCTTCAGGAAAAGTTGAAGCTATAACACTTCAATTCAAAAGGATCTTCAGAAATAAAAAATTTCTAAAAGTTATTACGCTTTATATTCTTCTCTGGTGCGCCTTACAATTGATGCAAACAGTAGCGTTAATCTATGTAGAGGATGTACTTAATGTACCAACACACATTGCTAAGTGGATCCCGATACCTTTCCAAATTAGCGCTTTAGTGGGTTTACAGATATGGACCAGAGTATCAAATAAATCGAACAGGATTTCAGCTTTAAACTATGGAGCGATTATGTGGATTATTTCATGTACTGCAACTTTATTTTTACCTTCGTTATCAAAAATTTCAGGAGTTGGAGATAGTTTATTACTAAATGCCGGCAACATATTTATCTTCATTTTTTTAATTGTCATAATCTGTCTCATTGGAATTGGAGCTTCAACCGCTTTTCTTATTCCTTGGTCACTACTTCCTGATGCAATAGACGAAGACCCAGAGAAACCGGCAGGATTATATACTGCTTGGATGGTACTTATTCAGAAGATTGGTATCGCGTTTAGTGTTCAATTATTAGGATTTTTATTGTATTTATCAGGCTATCAATCATGCTTTGTTGATAAAGATGGTCTAAATATTATTGAACAATGCTACTCAGCACAATTAACTATTAGATTATGTATCGGTTTTATACCCTCAATACTGGTAATAATTGGTCTTTTAATTATGAGAAAATGGGATCGAAAATTAATTACAAACTAATATAAAGATATGTATTACCTTAATTTTTTCAAAAGACTTCTAAGCAGTTTAATCATTGGCGGGCAAGCAATTAATTTTATCTTTAAGGGTAAAATTTCCAAAAATGATCTCTTTGACCAACTTATGGAGTCAGGTCCTGGCAGTTTATTAATTGTATTAATTACAGGAATTGCTGCAGGTACAGTTTTTAATATTCAAGTTGCATCACAACTTACAAGCATGGGGGTTTCAAGTGAAATTGGAGGTTTATTAGCAGTAGGCATGGCGAGAGAAATGGCACCTCTCCTAACTGCTACTTTAATGACTGGAAAGGTTGCAACTGCATATGCTGCTCAACTGGGCACTATGAAAGTTACAGAACAAATTGAGGCAATAACCATGTTAAGGACTGAACCAGTCCAATATTTGGTAGTCCCTAGGTTACTATCGATGGTAATAATGTCTCCAATACAGTGTCTTTTGTTTTTATCTGTAGCTTTGTGGAGCGGGCAAATTTGGAGCACAATTTTTTATAAAGTTCCTCCAATAGTTTTTTGGACATCTGTAAGGTCAGGTAATGTGAGTTTAACTAGTGCAGACTTAACTTCAATGTTAATAAAATCTATAGTGTTCGGATTACTTATTTCAATCATTGCCTGTGGATATGGTCTCACAACTAAGGGTGGTCCAAAAGAAGTTGGAACAAGTACAACAGGCGCAGTTGTAATGACTCTCGTTACTGTATCTTTAATGGATGTATTTCTAACACAAATTTTATTTGGATAATCCTATGTTTAAAACTAAATCAAAAAAAGAGGAACCAGTAATAATATCTCCATCATTTCAGTTGCCAATCATTCTAGTAGTTTTAAGTTTTATGCTTTTGTTTTTAAATATTGGTTCTTTGCCAACAATAGTTTTTGCTTCTTTTAGCTTTTTTTTATTACTTCAGTCATTCACCTTAAGAATAAAAATAACAAATGATGATTTTATCGTTTTACAATTAGGGAAAGAGATTAGAACTTTTCCATTCAAGAACTGGATATCATGGAAATTCTTTTTCCCTATTATCCCAGGTATTTTTTATTTTAGAGAAAAGTCCAGTCCTCATTTATTACCAATTTTATTTAATCCAAAGCAATTAAAAGATGAGCTCATTAAAAAAGTTGACTCCCTAGAAATTAAAAATTCTTAAAATTCAGACTTTGCCTATTCCTCAAAATTATTTAAATGACAAATACAGAAATTTCCGACAATAATCCTGAAAAGGAATTAATAATAGATAAGTCAATTTCAGATGATAAAACCAAACAAATTAGTAAGAAAAATACAACGCAAAATAAAAAAATTACACCAAAAAACGATAAATCTACTAAATTTTTTGATGAAATTTCTAATGAAATTTTTAGAGATCTCATTTCAAAAAAAGACTTTTTAGTTAAAGAAATAAAAGAGTTAGAAACAAAAAAAAATGAAATAGAAAAAGATATTGAGTCAAATTTTAAAGGACAGTCAGATAATATTGCTAAAAGAGTTAAAGGCTTTCAAGAGTACTTAACTGGAGCTTTACAGAATCTTTCACAAAACGTAGAGAAACTTGAATTAGTTTCTCAACCAATAATCGTAAAGCCTTCTCCCCTTGATGAAAAAAAGCAAAACAATATCACAAATAATATAGTTAATGTTCCCGCTCTTTCTGAAACATTTAAGCCAGATGAGGAGATTATAAAAAGTTGCTTTTCAAGTTTTATAGAACAACCTGATTTTTATGCAGAACCTTGGAAATTAAGACGGAGTCTTGATTCATCAGATATAGAAATTATGGATGAATGGTTCTTTAACATGGGCGGAAGAGGTTCTCTTGAAAGTAGAGGTTCTCGACAAAAAAATGCCTTGTTATCAGCGGGTTTAATATCTATTCTTGGCGAATTATATGGAGATCAGTTTCAGACTCTTATTTTAGCTTCGCAGCCTGAACGATTAGGTGAATGGAGAAGAATTCTTCAAGATTCACTTGGTCTCACAAGGGATGACTTTGGACCTAATAGTGGGATTGTTCTTTTTGAAAGGCCTGAAGGTGTCATCGAGAGAGCTGATAGATTAGAAGCTAATGAAGAATTGCCATTTATTATAATTGATGCAGCAGAAACCTCTGTTGAAATTCCAATACTTCAATTCCCATTATGGGTTGCATTTGCTGGTTCAGATAATGAAGTTTACGATGATCTTGAACTAAACTAAGCTTTATGAATATCTTGATAATTTTTGCAAGTTATCTTTTAGGATCACTTCCGACAGGTTTTATATTTGGAAAATATCTCAAAAATATAGATCTGAGAACTATAGGTTCTGGATCTACAGGTGCCACAAATGTCTTAAGAAATGTTGGGAAATGGCCAGCACTTTTTGTATTTATCATTGACGTCGGGAAAGGCCTTATTGCAGTAAAAATTGCTCAATATTACACAGATCAAGGATTAATAGAAGTAACAGCAGGGATATCCGCTATCTCAGGACATATTTGGCCAATATGGCTTAGAGGTAAAGGAGGGAAAGCTGTTGCAACTGGATTAGGAATGTTTTTAGCTCTTTCTTGGAAAGTTGGACTCGCATCTCTTGGTATTTTTTTAATAGTCTTAACAAAAACTAAATTTGTTTCTTTATCCAGTATTTCAGCTGCAATATTACTTCCTATTTTTATGTTTTTTTACCTAGGTAAATTTATTCACTCATATTTTTTTATAAGTTTAATTGTGGCATTATTAGTAATCTGGAAACATAGAACAAACATAACAAGATTGCTTAAGGGAGAAGAATCAAAAATTAATCAGAATCAATAGATTTAAATATTTCTATTAGAGCTTTATTAGGATCTATAGCTTTTGATATTGATCTACCAATTACTAACTTAGAAGCCCCATTATCTATAGCTTCATGGGGTGTCATAATTCTATTTTGATCATCTTTACTGTCAATATTTAATCTGATGCCTGGTGTAATAAGTTCAAAATTATTCTTATAAATAGATCTCAACATTTTTACCTCCCAAGGGGAACAAACACATCCATCTAATCCAGCATCAAAAGACAATTTTGCAAGTCTCAATACATTTTCTTCAATTGAATTATTTCTATCAAGATCAGTTTGAAAATCTTTAAGAGAAAAGCTTGTTAAAACAGTTATTCCTACAACAACCGGAGGTTTAACACTTACTGAGGTGGCTCCTTCAAAAGATGCTTTCTTCGAATCCTTAAGGGCTTTTAAACCTGCTGAAGCATGAATAGAAATTATATCAACTCCTAATTTTGAAACTTGGAAACATGCTGCACGCATGGTATTTGGAATATCATGAAATTTTAAGTCTAAAAAAATTTTTTTATTTAAACCTTTTAATATTTCAATAACTCTTGGACCTTCCCTAACAAAAAGCTCTAAACCAACTTTCACCCACTTAATATGGGGACATTTTTCCAGAAGTAATTTTGCTTGACTTACATCTAATCCATCAATTGCCAATATTATTTTATCTTCTGAATTAAATCTTTTATTAATCAATTTTTAGTTTTCAAACCTCTTAATTATTTTTTTTCCAATTTGCAAAATTTTCCCTTCCAAATCATTTTTTGAATTAAAAACTAAATCAGGATTTATTACTTTTTGACTATCAATTTTTACACCCCCACCTTTAATAGATCTTTTGGATTCGCTGCTAGATTTGAAAAGTTTTAAAGCACTTAACAAGTAAAAAAACTTTACTGGAAAAACTACTTCTTTTAAAGAAATCTCTGGAATTTCTCCAACTTTTTCTTTGTGTCCAAGGAATAATTTTTCGCAGTTTGATTGCGCCTTTAATGCTTCTTCAGCCCCATGGAATAAAGTAGTAACTTCTAAAGCCATTATTCTCTGTAATTCACGAGGATTTGAGTGTTCAAGAAAACTTAAATCTAATTTAGTAAGTAATTCAAAGTAGTTAGGTATTATATTATCAGGTACTTTTTCTAATTTTGAATACATTGAAAGAGGATCTTCAGATAAACCGACGGTGTTAAATTCAGATTTACTCATCTTCTTAATTCCATCTAAACCTGTCAAAATTGGTAGTAGAACACCAAATTGAGGCTCTTGTTTAAAATGCCTTTGAAGATCTCTTCCTATTGCAATATTAAATTTCTGATCTGTACCTCCAAGCTCAATATCTGATTGAACAACTACCGAATCGTAACCTTGTAATAGTGGATATAAGAATTCATGCAAAGCAATTGGAACTTGCGAAGTGTACCTTTTATTAAATTCCTCCTTAGCTAGCATTTGACTAACTGTTGCACTCCCCATTAATTCAATTATCGAATTAAGATTTAATCCTTTTAACCATTCACTGTTATATCTAATTTCTATTCTATCTTTTGAATCAAAATCTAAAATAGATTCATTAGCTGGCTTTCCCATCCCTAGTTGAGTTAAGTATGTTTTTGCATTATCCTTAACTTGTTTTTCCGATAACTGAACTCTTGTTTTGTTTTTTCCGGTTGGGTCTCCAATTTGAGCAGTAAAATCCCCAATAATTAGAACTGCAATATGTCCATTATCTTGGAATGCCCTAAGTTTTTTAAACAATATGCTATGCCCAAGATGAATATCTGTTCCAGTTGGATCTATCCCGAGTTTAACCCTTAATTTTTTATTATTTTTTTTCGCATGATCAATTATCTCCGAAAAGGTTTGATCTGTTCCCTTAATTGGAAAATATTCTTCTATTCCTCTTGACAGCCAGGATGGCAATATTAAATTATCTGACATGAAACTTTAACAGTTAAATTTAAGAAGTTTTATCAAGTTCATCCTTCATTCTTATTAAGGTTTTATTCATTTGATCGAACATTTGATCAGGAGTAATCCCAAATTGACTTAATTGTGTCTTTAATTGTTCTACTGTCATTTTTGCTTGAAAATCTTCAGACAATTCAAATCTCTTCATAAAAACCCTATAACGATCCATAAGAGATTCCATTTTTTTTATATACATTTTTTTTCCTTCTCTGTCAAATTTTCCATAATCAGTACCAAGTTTCATAAGTTCTTGGTAATCTGTAAAAAGCTTTTTAGCTTCTTCTTGAACGATGTCTGACTCAAAGAATCCCATTTCTATTTTTTTACTTCGCAAGATTAAGGCTCAATTACAAGATAACAAGAATCTTTTAAATTGATTAGAACATTAATAAATTTTAGTTTATAAATAATTCTTTGATTTATATTTTTTCAGGATTAAATTTAGTAAACATGTTTCATAAATATTGGAAAAATTTAACCTAAATAATATTTCAAACCAAAATAGACAATTTGAATTATTTGGTTCAAATTTAAATACATCAATTAATTTTAAACACTCAAATAATCTAAAAATCAAAGGCGAAATCCTAACTGAATGGAGAAATAGAATATATAATCACCAATTCAAAATTTCAAAAGATTCTCACAATAAAATTTTGCACCAAACAAGTCTTCCTATAAATACAATTTCCAATGAAAGAAAAATTGATCCTTTTTCCTTGCAGCCATTATCATTGAACTTTTGGAGAACCAATCAATATATACACAATGGTCCAGCAATGTATTTTGTAATTGACTCGATGGAGAATTCTAAAATAATCCTTTATATAGGAGAAACAAATTCAGCAAATAAAAGATGGAAGGGAGAACATGACTGTAAAAATTACCTCATGAACTATAAAGAAGCCCTTGCTCATAACAAACTCTCAAGTCACCAAGATATTCGTTTCTTCTTAGATGTACCTAAAGAAGTAAAATTAAGACGTAAATTAGAACAGCAACTGATATATTTATGGTTACCACCTTTTAATAAAGAAACTCGAGATAGGTGGGCAACTACTTTCACAAACAACTAAAAGTTAATTAAATCCATTTAACAAATGCAATTTTCCACATTCCAAACAAATCTAGATAACTGGCAAGGTGCTTCAATAATTTTTGGAGTTTTGGAGGAAGAAATTGCAAGCCAACTAGAAAACATAAAATTTGTGATTGACCCAAAATTATTATTAAAAAAAGTTACTCAAAAAAAATTTAAAGGAGAAAAAGGAAAAACTTTAAGTTTTGAATTTTTAGATCAAAAATTAGAAACTTTAATCATAGTTGGTCTTGGAAAATCAAAAGACCTAAATAAAAGTGAAATAGAAAACTCTATAGGAAATCTAGTTAGGAAAACCGTTGATAAAAATGAAAAAATTAGCATCTTTCTACCTTGGGAATTTATAAATTCACAACTAGAAATAAATCAATTAGCAGAGTCAGCCAGATTATCTGCCTATAAGGACAATAGATTCAATAAGAAAAAAAATGAAAAGAAAGTTCTTAAAGAAATTGAGTTTTTGAATTTAAAAAAATTTGAGAATATTAGCTTTGAAGAGACAGCACAAATATGTGAAGGTGTAGAACTAGCTAGAAGACTTGTAGCCGCCCCTCCAAATAGTCTTACGCCTCAGGAAATGTCCATACAAGCTTCTCAAATAGCTAAAGATCATGGTTTGGAAGTAAAAATTTTAGAGGCAAAAGATTGTGAAGATTTAGGAATGGGTGCATATTTAGCTGTAGCAAAAGGTTCTGATCTAGATCCTAAATTTATTCATCTTACTTTAAAGTCAGAGGGGCCTATAAAAGAAAAGATTGCGCTTGTTGGGAAGGGTTTAACCTTTGATTCTGGAGGATACAATCTGAAAGTAGGAGCATCCCAAATTGAAATGATGAAATATGATATGGGCGGAAGCGCTGCAGTTTTAGGAGCAGCAAAAGCTCTTGGAGCAATAAAACCAAAGGGATTAGAAATTCATTTTATTGTGGCATCTTGCGAAAACATGATAAATGGATCTGCAGTACATCCTGGAGATGTAGTTAAAGCATCTAATGGTAAGACAATTGAAATAAATAACACTGATGCAGAGGGTAGACTCACATTAGCTGATGCTTTAACTTACGCATCAAATTTAAAACCGGATTCAATAATAGATCTCGCAACTTTAACAGGAGCTATTGTTGTTGCATTAGGGAATGATGTAGCTGGATTCTGGAGCAATAATGATGATCTAGCAAATGACCTAAAAGCTGCATCAGCCCAGTCTGGAGAAGAATTATGGCAAATGCCTTTACAAAAATCTTATAAAGAAGGTTTAAAGTCTCATATAGCTGACATGAAAAATACAGGTCCTAGAGCAGGTGGCTCAATAACTGCTGCTTTGTTTTTAGAAGAATTCTTTGATAAAGAGATTAAATGGGCTCACATAGATATTGCTGGGACTTGTTGGAGTGACAAGGATAAGGGGATTAACCCATCAGGTGCAACCGGTTTTGGAGTTAAGACTCTTGTTCAATGGATTAAAAATAAATAAAACTATATTTAAATCATTCATTCCAAAGATTTTTTGATCTAGCGTTATCGCCCCATAATTTATCCAACCTCTGATCTCTCCCGCATGAGAATCTATAGAACTTATATTTTAATTCATTTCTCTCAGCAAAATCCTGATGATATTGTTCAGCCAACCAAAATTGACCTTTTGATTTTAGATCTACAGATATTTTTTCTAATGGCAAACGCAATTCATTAGAGGCCGAAACAATTGCATTTATTGCATCACTTTCCTCAGTTGCATCTTTGAAAAAAATCACTGGCCTATAAGAATCTCCACGATCACAAAATTGACCGTTGCCATCCAGAGGATCAATATTTCTGAAATAAAGCCTAAGTAACTCGGGTAAAGTTACCAACTTGGAATCATAATTCACCAAAACCACTTCCTGATGTCCTTCATGATTTTCGTATGTAGGATTTTGTAAATCTCCACCTGAATAGCCACTTTTTACAAAATTTACCCCCTTTAATGACTCTAAATCATGTTCTAAACACCAAAAACAACCTCCTGCAAGAATCAATTCCTCTGCAAAAGCGTTTACAGGATTAATAAATACTGAAAAGGCTATTATTAGAGGTAACAAATATTTCATTTTTTCATTATAAAGTTTAAATAATAGAATTAATAATCTCTTTTGCAGTTCTTTGGACTACGCCCTCTTCACCTAATTCTTTTTTTAAAAAAGTATAACCTTTTTTTATTTTTATTTTTTCTGACTTCCCCTCAAGAATCCTGCAAGATTTATAGAAGATTTTATTTTCGTCAAACTCTTTCTGTACAAACTCTGGAATTATTAATTTATTAACTAACAAATTTACAGGTGAAATAAATCTTACTTTGAAATTGAGTATTTTTTTAGCAATAAAGGCAGTTACCCTACTTACTCTGTAACCAACGATCTGCGGAATTCCATATAAAGCTAATTCCATATTAACTGTCCCAGATTTGCAAAAAGCAATTTTAGTGAGCGAATAAATATAAGGCTTTAATTTCGCGCTATCTTTTTGAGCAATGACAAGGCCTTTAACTTGATATTTTCTAAAGGCTTTTTTGAATATTACATCAAAAGCCCTCCGACAGGAGGGAATATAGACAACCAAACTTGGATATTTTTGTTGTAATTTTTTAGCGGCTCTCATAAAAGTAGGTAATATGTATCTTAATTCTTGAGGCCTTGATGCCGGCATCAAAAGCAGTATGTTTTGATCTGGGCGAAGGTTCAGAATAATTCTGGCATCTTTCTTTAGAGGAAGTTTTTTTGTCAAATCAATCATTGGATGTCCAACCCACAAAACATTCCCACCCCTTTTTTTATAAAATGCTGCTTCTTTCTTGAAAATCGCAAAAATTTTATCAGAAAATTTTATTAGATTTGTTGTAGTATTGTTCCCAATTCTCCAAGCCCACTCTTGAGGAGCAATGTAGTAAAAAATTGGAATATTAGTCCTCGATCTTTTTAATTTAGTTCCAATTTTTATATTGGGACCCATATAGTCAATCAAAATTAAGCAGTCTGGAGGGTGTTTTTTTAGTAATTTATAGAACCTTTTTTGAATTCTTATTGTTGGAAGAATAAGAGGTAAAGCCTCCCAAATCCCTATTGCACTAATTGATGTAGTATCTTGAAGAATTTTTACACCTTCTTTCTTCATCCTTTCCCCACCTAATCCGCAAATTTCTAAATCTATGTATTTTTTTTTAGCTTCCTCTAATAATGCTTTTGATAACAAACTTCCGTGCAAATCCCCAGAGACTTCTCCAGTACTTATAAATATCTTTTTATTCATAAATTCACTAGGGGCATTGGTCCTCGTCTTTCTTTAGATATTGACTCCTTTAAAAAATTACATAATTTTGAAGAAGAAAGATCTAATTCTCCTTTCATTGCTTTTTCTAATGAATTTGAAATAGCATCGCTAGATTTAAAAAGAAGATTCCAAGTATTTTGAAGTAATTTGAAATCAAAATCTTTGTTTTCCATCAACCCACTTCTTTTAATTCCAATCCTATTCAAACCTCTTAATCTTCCTGGATGACCTTCTGCTAAACAAAAAGGAGGTACGTCCCTATCTACTCTTGTCATACCCCCAATCATTGCCAAATATCCAATATGCACAAATTGATGGATACCTAAACAGCCACCAATAATAGCTTTTTCTTCAATCTTTACATGGCCAGCAACTTGAACACTATTTGACAAAACTATCCCATTTGTAAGTTCACAATTATGGCCGATGTGAGAGTAAGCCATTAACAAATTATTATTACCAATAATAGTTTTCTCTCCTTCATCAGTTGCCTTATTGATGGTTACGCATTCTCTAAAAGTATTATTATCTCCGATGATTACTTCAGTAGGGGCCCCTTTATATTTAAGATCTTGGGGATCATATCCTATAAAAACATTAGGGAAAACTTTATTATTAATTCCAATTTTAGTTCTTCCAGTAATAATAGCATTAGGTCCTACTTCGGTTCCTTTCCCAATAATCACATCAGGCCCGACGATAGCTCCTTGAGAGATAATGACCCCATCATGTAATTCTGCTTTTGGATCAACAAAAGCGTTAGGGTGAACTTTAACACCACTAAAGCTTGACTTTGATTCGGTATCTTTATTTTCCATTTTCTTAGTCGACTAATGAGAACATTAATTCTCCAGAACAAACCAAATCCCCATCAACATGAGCTTCACCTTTAACCTTCCCGAATCTTTGTCTTTTAATACACAATAACTCACAAGAAATTATCAATTGATCTCCTGGCACAACAGGTTTTCTGAATTTAACATTATTGATCCCAGCGAAGACGAAAAGTCCTTTAGGAAGATCGGGCATTTGCGTTACAATTATTCCACCAACTTGAGCCATTGATTCAACAATGAGCACCCCAGGCATCAAAGGTCTCTCAGGAAAGTGTCCCTGAAATTGAGGCTCATTTATAGTTACGTTTTTTACTGCAACAGCTCTCTCCCCAGGTATATGCTCTAGTACCTTGTCCACAAGAGCAAATGGATATCTGTGAGGTAATAAACCAAGTATGTGCTCAGAGGAAAGTTGATTATTTTCACTGGATAATTTCTTTTCCAAAACAATTTAAGATAAGATTAATTTTTTAGCGATGAGGCCAATAAAGCATTTAAAGAATGTGATCCTTTATAAACTAAAATTTGAGCCTTAGGTAACCCTACCAAAGCTAAGTCCCCAATTAGGTCTAAAATTTTATGTCTTATTGGTTCATTATCAAATCTTAATGGTGGATTAACCCATTTATCACCGTCACAAACAAGGGCATTTTCCAAACTCCCCCCTTTTATTAATCCAAGTTCACTTAACTCTTGAAATTGATCTTTAAAACCAAATGTTCTGGCAGGAGCAATCATTTGGACGAAACTTTTTGGATTCAAATCAATCACAAAAGTTTGATTTCCAATTGCTTCATAAGAAAAACTTATGGTGGATATAATTGTTGTTTTTTCAGAGGGAGTTGCCGTTATAACTGAGTCTTCTTTATTTAAAATTATTGATTTATTAATTTCTCGAAAAAAATTATCTGGTTTAGGTGCCTTTTTTATCCCTACCTCTTCAAAAGCTTTAACCCACTGAATTGCAGATCCGTCCAAAAGTGGAATCTCTTTCCCCTCAACCTCAATATGAATATAACTTAACCCGCACCCAGCCATTGAAGATAATAAATGCTCAATAGTATATAAATTTCTCCCTCCCAATTTAACGGCCGTACAAAGCATGGTAATTCCTATTAAATCTTGAGAAAGTTTATAAATCTCGCCAGGTTTATCCTTGAAAGAAACATAATATCCTTCTTTTTCATAAGGAGAAATTGTAACTCTTGTTTTTTCACCACTGTGTAGGCCTACACCTTCTCTGGAGATAACACCAGCCAAGGTATAGCAAGAATCATAATTAGCAGGCCAAGAAAACACTTAAAACTTCCATCCAACCCCAAGTGTATATCTCCAGTCTCCACTTAGGTCCTTGCTAGCAACATCTAATCTTAATGGACCTATTGGTGTTTTAACCCCAACTCCCCCTCCAAGGGAAAAACCTGAACCAGATTTCTGCAATAATTTACCGGGTTTTCCAGGGACTTCCTTTTGAGAGCCTAAATCACTCCCTGCATCAACGAATAAAGCTCCAGATATCATTCTCCAAACAGGGAATCTATATTCTGCTGTGCCCTCAACAAAACTTCTACTTACAGCCAAATCACAAGATCCCCAACCTCTAACAGATGATGTTCCTCCCATACAAAATGCTTCGTAAGGAGGTAATTCTCCAATAATAGTCCCTGCCTTAAATTGAAATCCAATAGCTTGAGGACAGTCTTCGCTTGTAGCATCGTTAGACTTACATGCCTTAGTTAAATTTATTAATTTAGTTGGCATAAAAAATGCATATGAGGTTTTTATTCTATTAAAAGTTGGAGAGTTTTCCCCCATTGAAACAAATTGTTCGCTACCAAAGCTAAATTTATTTCCTGAAGTTGGGTTGATGGAATTGTTCAAATTATTTCTAGAAGTACTCGCGATAACACTCACTAGTGTATTCTCTTCAGGGCATGAGCCATCATTTGGCGTAAATCCAATGCAGATAATATCATTTATATTTCCTGTTGTTGGAGTCATATCACCATAAGGTTTTTTGTTTCCATCACCGTCAATCATCTTTACTTTCTTAAAATTCATTCCTGCAAGAACTCTCCACTTAGCGACCTCAAATGGATCTCCACCATTTAAAGGCCTTGAGAAAGAAAATCCACCTCCTGTTTTTTCTAAAACTATTGATGAAAAAGTATCAGAGGTTGAAGTACTAGTATCATCTACTGCGTAAATGCGCCCATTATTTTCACTTTTAAATTCTTGTGGATAATCTCTACTTAAAAAGATATTTGTTCTAAAAGATGTTTTATGTTTATCTCCTTTAATCCATGGATCAGATAATGAAAAATTATAGGTAGTTGAATATTCTCCGAAATTAAGATTTAAATTTGTAGACCATGCTCTTCCCAGAGCATTTGTTTCCTGCAAACCAATTGAAGCGAAGATACCTGAACTATTGCTATAACCAAGTCCACCTGTTAATGATCCTGTTCTTTGCTCGCTCAAATCTAAAAAAATTATAACTTGACCAGGATTTAAATTGTCAGGGCCAAGAGAAACCTTTACATCATCAAATAATGATGTGGCATAGAGTCTACCGATATCAGCTTCTAAAATTTTCCTATTAAATATTGAACCAGGTTGAGTTTTTAATTCTCTCTTTATAACCCATTCTTTTGTTTTCCCTTTCCTAGGTTTTCCATCAATAACAAATTCTCCATCAGAATCTGGGAATCTTATTTTTACGTCAGATATAATACCCTCAGAAACTTTTAATATTACTACTCCGTCATCAGAGATTCTATCAGGACCATTGATTCTAGCTAAAGAATAACCCTCTTTTTCATAACGTTTTTTTATTATTTGTATCTTATTTTGAAGTTCATTTAAATTAAGAGTTGTCCCATAATAATTATTAAAAATATCATCTACGTATTCATTCGAGATTACAGAGTTAATTGGTTTAAGTTCAACTTTCTTCAAAATTGGATTAGGCACTACATTTACTATTAGCCTTACGCCTAATGGCCCCTCTTGAGACTTTATTTTAACTCCTGAAAACCAACCACTTGCATATATTGCATTAAGGTCTTGATTTAAGATTCGATTATCAACAATACTCCCAGGCTTAATGCTCATAGAATCATATGCTGCCAATTCAAGTTTTCTACCCTCAGGATGATTTTCCCAACCTTCGATAATTATTTCTGAGATAAGAACACTTTCTTTATTAATGCCATTACTATCTTCTGCAAGAAGAAATTTCTTTTCTTTTTTGATATCAATCCCTTGAAATAAACGATTATTAATATTTGCAATTTCTAAGGTTGTTATTGATTGATCAAAGTCATTTGGCAGATACTTAGCAGCCAGTTCTGAATTATTAGATATCAAAATCAAGGGGGAGCAGGCAACATTTGTGAAAACCTTTCCGTATTTTAAAAAATGTTTTTGCATAGTACTTTTGATTAAGGTAAATAAATCATTATTTATTGAATAAGGTTATAGAAAATCATTTATTCTTTTGTAAATTTCACTATAAGCTTCAATTAGACCACCTAAATCATTCCTAAATCTATCTTTATCTAGACTTACGATTGTATCATTTTTTTGCTTTAGATCCCACAATCTACAATTATCAGGACTTATTTCATCACCTAGAAGAATGTTTTTTGTAAGATCGTAACCAAATTCCAACTTAAAATCGACAAGTTGAAGTTGAATATTTTTAAAAAAACTTTTCAGGATGACATTAATTCTTAAAGTTAAATTTACAATTAACTCTAAATCATCAGAGCTTAATATGTTCATTAATTCAATTCTATCTTTTGTAATAAGGGGATCATTAAGTTCATCATTTTTAAGATAGATATCAATTAATGGTTTTGTTAGGAGGGTTCTAGGTTTAATAGTAGTTTGTTTACACAAAGAACCATAAGCAATATTTCTTAGAACAATCTCTAAAGGAATTACTTTTATTTTTTTTGCAATCATTGTATTTTCATTTTCAAGTTCAATAAAATGAGTTGGAATACCCTTCTTAATGAGAATCTCAAAAATTCTTGCACTAATTAGGCAATTAAGTTTGCCTTTACCTTCAAATTTTTCTTTTTTCAACGCATTAAAAGCTGTAGCATCATCTTTAAATTCAATTTTTACTTTATCTACATCATTATGAGTAAATACTTTTTTTGCTTTGCCTTCATAAATCAACTCATATTTATTATTCATTAAATTAAAACCTCATTATGATTACTAAAGTACTTTTTTGTAATTAACATAATTATTAGAGATCAACTTCAAGTGATTTTATTTCATTTTAACTGATTATTCATCGAAACCTCATAACCTTAAAAAAACAAATATGGGAATTCATTCACCAAGTTCTAGAAGTTTTAATAGATTAGAAAATATCTTAATAATTGGTAATGGCGGCAGAGAAAACTCTTTAGCTTGGGCTATTCAAAAAAATGAATTAGTTAAAAAAGTTTATTTAATACCTGGTAATGCTGGTTCAGAGAGAATAAATAAATGTGAAAGAATAAAAATTGATATAAATGAGAAAAATGAATTATTAGAAAAGCTCGATTTTCTCAAGATAGATTTAGTAGTTATCGGGCCAGAAATACCTCTAGCAAATGGATTAGCCGATTTTCTTCGCAAAAAAGATTTTAAAGTATTTGGACCTAATAAAGATGGAGCAAAATTAGAATTCAGCAAATCTTGGGCGAAGAAATTTATGCAAGACGCAAGTATTCCTACAGCAAACTTTTGGAAAGTCAATTCGCTGGAAGAAGCCAAAAAAACTATCAATTCATCATCAATTCCACTGGTTGTAAAAGCTGATGGTTTAGCTTCAGGTAAAGGTGTTTTTATTCCCAATTCAAAAGATGAATGTTTTAAAGCCGCAGAGTCAATTTTCAATGGTAGATTTGGCAACTCTGGGAGTGTAGTTGTTCTAGAAGAAAAAATTCAAGGGCCAGAAGTTTCAGTTTTTGCTTTATGCGATGGAGAGCGATATACATTACTTCCAACCGCCCAAGATCACAAACGACTCAAAGAGAAAGATAAAGGCCCAAATACAGGAGGAATGGGGGCTTATTCTCCTGCCCCATTATTAACAGAAAATTATCTTGATAGAATCATCAAAGAGATAATTGAACCTACAATAAAAGAACTTAACAAAAGAAATATTGACTATAAAGGTGTAATTTATTTTGGGTTGATGATCACAAAATCTGGGCCCAAAGTTATAGAATATAATTGCAGATTTGGTGATCCAGAATGCCAAACGATAATGCCATTAATGGATCAAAATTTTGTATTTCTTTTAGAAAAATGCTCAATGGGAAATTTAACAGGTGATGAAAAAATAAATACTGCAGATAAAGTTAGTGGTTGTGTAATAGCTACCTCCAAAGGCTATCCTAACGAATATAAAACTGGCTTTCAAATAAAAATAGGCAATATTGACTCTAATGATTGTCAAATCTTCGACTCAGGTACTTCTTTAAGTGAAAATGGCAAATTATTAACTGATGGGGGAAGAGTGTTAAGTATTGTCTGTCAAGACAAAGATTACGATATGGTTTTTGAAAAAGCATACAAAAATTTAAAAGAAATTCATTTTGAGGGTATTTACTTTAGAAATGACATAGGTCACCAAGTCAGAAAAAACTTTTCTAAGGAGAATTAAGTTTATGGTCGATACCAATAATCGAGAAAGTAAAAAATATAAAAACACTGATAATGAAGGTTTTAATAGTAACTATTGGATTAATGGACTCCTAGCTTGGTGGAGTGGCTTCAGTTTAAGAACAAAGTTGTTAGCTATAGCAACTCTTGTAGTAAGCCTCCTAATGACAGGAATAACTTTTTTTGCATTAAATAGCATTCAAAGAGATGCAGGGATGAATGATACTAGATATGCTAGAGATCTTGGTTTATTATTATCTGGAAATGTTACAGAATTAGTTGCTAATAACCAAAAAAAAGAAATCTCAAACGTAGCTGAAAAGTTTTGGAGATCAAGTCGAAACCTGCGATATATTTTTTTTACTGATGCTGAGGATATTGTACAACTTGGGATACCGATCAGTGCAACACCGACTAGCTCAGATAGTCAATTTCAGCTCACTCGAAGATTAAAACTGCCCTCAGAATTAAAGAAAAGACCACAATTCCCTTTGGTTAGGCAACATGCGACACCTCAAGGTCAAGTAACAGATGTATTTGTCCCAATGTTATGGAAAGGCAAATATCTTGGAACTTTAGCTTTGGGAGTCACCCCTAATAAAAAAGCGTTAGCTAGTGCTGCCTTAACTAGAGAAGTAACGATTGCAGTTTTTATTTCTATTTGGGTTTTAGTAATACTTGGAGCTGTATTTAATGCCCTAACAATAACAAGACCCGTCAGAGAGTTAGTAAGAGGTGTTAGAGAAATTTCTAGAGGAAATTTTAAGTCCAGAATTTCTTTACCTATGACAGGTGATCTAGGAGAACTCTTAAATGGATTTAATCGAATGGCCACACAGTTAGAAAATTATGATGAAGCTAATATAGAAGAACTAAAAGCGGCACAAATCAAGCAACAATCCCTAATAGCAACAATGGCTGATGGTGCCATATTATTGGACTCACAAGGCAAGATTGTTCTTACTAATCCAACAGCAAAGAGATTATTTCGTTGGGAAGGAAGATTCCTAGAAGGTAAATATTTTTTAAATGAAATCCCCGAGATTTTATCTAACGACTTACATACGAATATAGAATCTATCTTAAATAGGGAAAAGGAGAAGGACGATTTAAGATTTAGTTTAGGAGAACCAGCAAGAACATTAAGAATTGTCTTGCAATCTGTTTTAGATACAAATAAAGTTGAATTAAAAGGGATTGCTGTAACAATCCAAGATTTAACTAGAGAAGTTGAACTTAACGCGGCACAAAATAGATTTATTAGTAATGTTTCGCACGAATTAAGGACACCACTTTTTAATATCAAAAGTTATGTAGAGACCTTACATGATTTAAAAGATCAGCTTTCTGATGAAGAACAAATAGAATTTTTAGGTATCGCAAATTCAGAGACTGATAGGTTAACAAGACTCGTAAATGATGTATTAGATTTATCAAGATTGGAATCTGGGAAAATTGTTCAACTTGAGCAAATGGACATCAAACCTGCAATAGAACAGACTCTTAGAAATTATAGACTTAATGCTACAGAAAAAAATGTTTCATTAGCTCATGATATAGAGGAAACTATTCCTCCTATTCTTGGAAATTTTGATTTGCTTTTGCAGGTTTTTGATAATTTGCTGGGTAATGGATTGAAATTTAGTCCAAAAAACAGTTCCCTTACTATAAGAGCTTATACTTGGCCAGATTCCTGTCCAGCTTTCCCTCCAAGTATTAAAAATGATGAAGCCCCTCAATGTGAATTAGTTTCACCACTACCAAAAGTAAGAATAGAGATTGCTGATACTGGCTCAGGAATATCGCAGGCTGATCAAGAAAAAATATTTGATCGTTTTTATAGAGTTGAGAATTCTGTTCATACGGAGCAAGGTACCGGTTTAGGTTTATCTATAGTGAGGGGGATAATTGAAAAACATGGTGGAGAGATTCGTATGGCTAGTGAATTAGGAGTAGGAACGACTTTCTGGTTTGATTTAGCCTTAGCACAATCTGATAAGGATGAATTGTTGACAAAAGCTATTAATAATTCAAATTCTTCTTCAGGTTCTGAAATTAAAGAAATTATCTAATTATTATCTAATCCTTTAAAAATATTTTGAACATTTTGTTCAGGAATAACTCTGTGAGGAGCACCACTAAATATTTGTTCAAAATTGGAAAAAGAATCTTTTATTTCTGGGCCACTATTCGTAATGATAAATTCTCTTATTCGCTTGTCATGCCATGATCCCCGCATTTTAAATACATTTAAAGCTCGTGCCATCTCACCTTTTATTTCTACATATTGAAGCAATAATATGGTATCAGTAATTGTTGAAATATGAGAATCAGTTATAGAGTGACTCCCCATAAATTCTTCTGCAGTATTAGTAAAAAAGCCTGCTATCTCCTCTTGTTTTGTATAACCAGTAACAGCAATTACAAACTGTCTAAATGCATTCAAACTTACACCTCTGGCTAATGCAGAGAGAGAATCAATTGCCATTCTTTTTGGTTTAAATTGATTAATTTGCGTTTTAATAATTTGCAAGTGATCTTCTAAACCAGTTGATTCAGGATATGCACAAATAATTTTCAATAACCCATCACTTTCCATTTTTTCAAAATCTATTCCCCAACTAGTAGCATTCCTAAGCAATTGAGCCCTAGATTCTTCATATGCAAAAAGTATTGCTCTTTCATTATTGTTGTAAGCATCTTCAACAAATTTTGATACAAGCATTGTTTTGCCTGTACCAGTAGCTCCAGTTGCGAGAATTATGGAATCTTGAAAATATCCACCACCACACATATCATCAAGATCTTTAACTCCAGAGCTAATCCTAATATTTGAGGATCTCTGCGTTAATCTCATTGCTCCTAAGGCAAACACACTTATTCCATCAATCCCCATAGTGAATGGATATTCACCCTTCATATGTACAGTACCCCTTAACTTCAAAACTTCTAAAGTTCTTCTTCTCTTCTCTGACTCAAGAACATTTCTTAATAAGACAACATTATCAGATACAAATTCCTCTACTCCATACCTAGCAATTGGTCCATAATCATCAACTCTTTCTGTAGTCATAACTGTCGTCACACCTATTTCTTTTAATCTTGCTATGAGTCTAAATATTTCACGTCTCACAACATAAATTGCATCATACTGTTGAAAGACTGCAGTTATTGAATCTATTGCAACTCTTTTAGCTTTATATTTTCTGATTGCATAACTAATTCTCTCAATAAGACCGGACAAGTCAAAGTTCCCTGCAACATCCTGACCATCAGGGTCAGGGGAAGCATCCAAAATAAAAAGTTTATTTTGATCAATTAATTCTTGTAAATCCCAACCAAAACTTGCGGCATTTCTAATAATATCTAAAGGTGACTCCTCAAATGTTACAAAGATTCCAGGCTCATCAAAATTACAAATTCCATGGTGTAGATATTGCAGTGAAAAAACAGTTTTACCCGTTCCTGACGTGCCACTAATTAGTGTACTTCGAGATACAGGCAAACCACCCCTACAAACATCATCAAAGCCTTCTATTCCAGTTGGTAATTTTTGTACTTGCATTTTATTTGATTTGCCAAATTTCTTATCATTCATAGTTTTGTGCTAATTAAACAAAAGTAAATTAAATTTTAAATTTATCTTTAATTATAAAAGTTTTAAATAAATTATTTATCTCCACTATATTCAGTTTCAATTAATTCATCAAAAAGTAGATCTAAACCAATTAAAACTTTCTCTCTATCTGAGAGATCACCTATTATTTTTCTTACAGGTGGCGGTAAAATTTTAGCTAAGGTTGGGGTGGCTAAGATCTTATCTTCTTCCGCAAGTTGTGGTTGCTTAAGTACATCAATAACCTTCAAAGCATAAACTCCTTTGAATTCATTTTCTAAAATTTCTCTTAAAGTATTTAAAGCTCTCATTGAATTAGGAGTATTTCCAGCAACATAGAGTTTTAAAATGTATGTTTTTCTTGCTGCCATAGTTATAGATCCTAAATTGATATAAAAGATTTAAAACAAACCTTGACTTATTACACTACAAAATAAGAAAATAAACAAACCATTATGATTGCTTATTTGGCTAAATCAAATTCTTTATTTGAGCCTTATAGCGTCCTTAAGATATGACAAATTCTAAAAAATCCTCAAACAATTCTTTAAAAAGTAATGAATTGTACGCGATAGCCGAAACTTCGGGTCAACAATTTTGGTTCGAAGTAAATAGATACTATGATATAGATAGGTTAAATGCAAAAGAAAAAGATAAGATAACTCTAGAAAAAGTTTTACTTTTAAAAGACAAAGACACTATCACTGTTGGAAAACCTTACGTCAAGGACGCAAAAATTGAATTAGAAGTAGTATCCCATAAAAGAGATAAGAAAATAATTGTATACAAGATGCGTCCCAAAAAAAAGACAAGAAGGAAGATGGGACACAGACAAGAACTCACAAGAGTTATGGTAAGATCTATAACAACAGGTAAAAGTGTTCCTAAGTCTTCCTCTAAAAAGGAAACTGTCAAAAAGGAAACTAAGCCAAAATCCGAAAAATCTACAAATTAAACACCTCTAATGGCACATAAAAAAGGAACAGGTTCTACTAGAAACGGAAGAGATTCAAATTCCAACAGATTGGGAGTGAAGGCTTATGGAGGTGAAAAAGTAACTGCTGGATCAATTTTAATTCGCCAAAGAGGGACATCCTTTTTGCCGGGGATCAATGTAGGTAAAGGCAAAGATGATACTCTTTTTGCACTCAAAGAAGGAACCGTAAGTTTCGAAAGCATTAAAAGAAATTTAAGAAATAGAAAAAGAGTTAATATTGTTATCTAATTTTCTTATAAGCTCTTGTAGTTATAAGAATGGGATGAAATACTTCTAAAAAATTTGATTGAAGAGTCTCAAAAAACTTTTCAACAATTTGAATGTCATCGATATGAAATGGATATTCATTCTTATCTCCTTTGTAGAAATACCAATTGAATAGAGCAATAGAATTACTATCCATAACCTCACTGAAATTATTAATTTGAGAAGCTGGATCTGCAAGATGTTCTAAAACATCAAGACAAACGATAGTATCAAATTTTAATATTTGTGTATCTTGAATTGTCTTGCAAAAAGTGAGTTTTTTTTCGACTCCTAATTTCTTAGCCCTATATTCCACAAAATTCCTATTGGTTTGATTAATATCCACAAAAAAAACATGCTCGACTTTTGAAGACATAGCATTAGCTAAGGCATGCGTACCAATACCTCCTCCAAAATCCAAAACTAAATCTCTAGAAAATCTCTGCTGTAATTTTAAAGTATCAGCGATATAGTCCCTACTTGTGATGTGCCAAGCAGCTAAATCAGCTACATGCCTATCTCCAACTATCTCAGTATAAAAATCTGAAACATCATTTAAAGCATCCCCAGGATGTGAATTTGCCAAATTCATCTTTGCATTTGCAAGAAATCCATCTAAATCACATTCTTTTATATATAAGTATTCCATTAAATGTGATTTCAAATTAAAAGCATTTTCTAAAAACTCTTTTAAAATAAAATTATTGTTTTTCATTTTCTTACTCTAAATTTCTAATATCAAAATCATAAAATGGTTATAAATCTTTCTCAAAGTATTCTTAATATTAAAGATGGAAACTAAAGATGGATTCTTAGTTATAAATAAAGATAAAGGCTGTACCTCTCATGATTGTGTTAAACAAATAAGGAAGTTACTAAATACAAAAAAAGTCGGGCATACAGGAACTCTTGACCCAGAAGTTATAGGAACATTACCAATTGCAATAGGCAGTGCAACAAGATTTATTCAATATCTTCCTCAAGGTAAAACTTACATAGGGCAAATTAAATTAGGACTAAGAACTAATACTGATGATATTCACGGAGAAATAATTAATCAAAAAAGTTGGCCTAAAATCAGTGATGAAAAATTAGACCGATACTTAAATAGATTTAGAGGAATTATTAAACAAATTCCGCCGAAAGTATCTAGTGTGCATGTCAATGGTGAGAGAGCTTATAAAAAATCTTTCAGAAATGAAATTTTTGAATTAGCACCAAGAGAAGTAAAAATAGAAGATCTTACTTTAATGAAATGGGACCAAATAAACGGAATCATAGAAATAAAAATCAAATGTTCAGCTGGCACGTATGTAAGAGCAATTGCAAGAGATTTAGGAGAAATTCTTAATTCTGAAGGTTGTCTTCTACAATTAAAAAGAATTTCAGCTTGTGGCTTTGATGAACAAAACTCGATAAAAATATCTGATATTGAAAAAGAAAAAAGGAAAAAAAACTCGAAAAATTTTATTATTCCAACAATTTCTGCTCTTAATCACATTTCATCATTTACCTTAGGTAATAAAGACCAAATCAATTTTTGGCAAACGGGAAGAGCAATTAAAGTTAATATTAATTATTTAAAGGAAAGCAAATCTTTTGATTATAAAAAACCGATAAAAGTAATAGATAAGAAACAAACACTACTTGGGATTGGCTTCTTAAATAAAGATCAATCTCATATAAATCCAAAATTAGTCCTTAATGCAAAATAACTTTTACAGGTAATCTTTGCTAAAAGGTTTAATCTGCACACCCCTATAAAAATACTTTAATATTCTTTCAGCTTTTTGGCCTCTAGATGCCAAATATTTTGCTCCCCATTGACTCATTCCTACTCCATGACCTGATCCCTGTCCAAAAACTATCAAACCTTTTTTTATAGGATATTTATTGTTTAATTCTTCCTCATAAAATTTAAATCTCACAAAATTACTATTGAGGCCTAATCTTTTTCTTAAAACTACGCCAGAGATTTGATCAGAGCCATAAGCCCCAAACAGTTTTACATTTTTTACCCTCCCGGTACTAGTAATATCAAGGATCTTTATATTTTTTAAACCTCCAATCTTAGGAAATAAATTTATTAATTCATTACTCGAAAATTTTTCTTGCCACCTAAATTTTGGATTATTTTTATCAAAATCTTTCACACTTGATAAATATGGATATTTATTCTTCCATACATCCTGACTATTTTCTGTCATGCCACCTGAGCTGCTGTGAAACAAAGCATTAATTAATTTATTTTTATACGTCAAAACCAAAGATCTTGTACTTTTAACAGCTCTGATAGTTTTATAAGTTCTTGACTCCAAGCCATTGTAGACTTGATTTTTCTGGGTGGAATCTATATCAAATAAATCATTTCCCTTTTGCTTTAAAGCATAAGTTCTAGAGGCAATTGCTTGTGCTTTTAATGCTTCCATAGGCCATTTTGTTGGCATTTCTGAGCCCACTACACTACTAAGGTATTTTTCTATCCCTAAAACATTCACTACCAATATTTCAGAATCAAGTACAAAGAGATTAATCTTTCCAGAAAATCTCTTCTGACCTACCCATATGCCTCTTCCATCAGAAGATCTAACTTGAAATTGTTGGTTACTTTTTAAGTCATATTTTTTTTGTTTGTTTTTATCAAAATATAAAATTTTTCTATTTTTCTCATTTTTCAAAGTTAAGCCTTTTATTTTTTTACTTGAAAAAAATTCCCCCTCTATGCTTAAAGGAATTGATCTATCTGATCTAATCCTTAAATTGCTATTTTTTGATATCAAAACTCTAATTATTGGCTCTCTAGATGCAAAAACACTTTTACTCTGAAAAACACAAATAAATAAAATAGTAATCAGGCAATATTTACTATAATTATTTTTAAATTTAAGTATCACTTTGTTTAAAAAACAAATGCTTAATTTGCCTAAGTTTGACTAAAAGTCTAGATTGAATCCAGATATAAAAATAAAAATATCATAAATAAGTGAATATCACCTTCTTAGGAACAAGCTCAGGTATCCCATCCTTAACGAGAAATGTTTCCTCCCTAGCACTTAAATTATCACAGTCATCAGAAGTTTGGCTTTTTGATTGTGGTGAAGGAACACAACATCAAATAATGAAAAGCAATATTAAATCTTCACAAATCAAGAAAATATTTATTACGCATATGCATGGAGATCATGTTTATGGTTTACCTGGACTTTTAGCTACATTAGGTTTATCAGGAAATAGTAAAGGTATTGAAATTTACGGTCCTTCAGAGTTGCGAAGTTTTATAAATTCTGCACTTAAAAGTAGTTTTTGTAAATTGTCCTTCCCATTGCATTTTGTGGAAGTTGAAAATTTTGCATCAAAAAATAAAATTCTATTTGAAAACAACAAAATAAAAGTAAATTGTGCCTGCCTTAAACATAAAATACCTGCTTACGGTTATCGAGTGAGTGAAAAAAATAAGCCAGGTATATTTGATATCAAAAAAGCAGAGTTCCTAAAAATAGCACCTGGACCAATTTATTCAGAACTGAAACAAGGTAAAAAAGTTGTATTAGCAGATGGTAGGAAATTTGATGGAAAGGAATTCTGCGGACCTCCTAGAGAGGGTGAAAGTTTTGTTTATTGCACAGATACAGTCTTTAGCGAATCAGCTGTTTCATTATCGAAAAATGCCGATCTACTCGTACATGAATCGACTTTTTCAGAGAAGGATGAGAGCATGGCCTACGAAAAATTACATTCCACAACAATCATGGCTGCCAAAACAGCATTATTATCTAATACAAAAAAATTAATTATTACTCATTTAAGTCCAAGATACACCAATAAAAATGCAATTACGCCAAGCGATTTGCTTAAAGAGGCTCAAAAAGTTTTTCCAAATACTCAGCTTGCGAAAGATTTTCTAACGGCAGAAATAAAATAAACTGCAACAGTTCGTGAGAAGAAGAGTCGTAAATGACCAACCCATGGAATAATAGTCTTAGGTTTTCTATATTGATGTTGATCTAAATGGTTTCTATGTTTTCATCACTACATAAGTCTTTAAAAAGACTATTTATTTTTCTTCCGTTAATTATTGGTTTACTTATTAATCCAATCTCTTCAAATGCACTCTATCCTAGTGACCCTTCATCAGTTGATGTACTAAAAGATGATCTTCACGGTGCCGACCTTCATAATACTGAATATGTTAAATATGATTTATCTAATCAAGATTTAGGAGAAGCTAATCTTCAAGGCGCATATATGAGCGTAACAACTGCAAAAAACTCTAGTTTTAAAGGAGCCAATATGACTGACCTCATTGCATATGCAACACGCTTTGATAATGCTGATTTTACGGATGCAAATCTTACCAATGGCGAGCTAATGAAAAGTGTTTTTGATGGAGCAATTATTGATGGCGCAGACTTTACTGATGCAAATCTTGATCTTTCTCAGAGAAAATCATTATGTGAAAGAGCAAGTGGAACTAATTCGCAAACTGGAGTTAATACAATTGATAGTCTTGAATGCACAGGCTTAAGAGGTTACATGCCTCCAAAGCCAAAAGCATAATATCAAAGCTAACTCACTTTAGAAGGGAAAATATTACCAGGTTCTTTTGAGCCTGGTTTTTTGCTATACCACCATTCTTGTATATCAGAAGAAAATTTCCTTGAAAAAAGAGTTATAACTGTCTCAACTGGTTTTGATCCAGGCTCCAAAATCTGTACTGAATAAGATGGGCATTTTCTTGAAGCCATATCAGCAACGAACCTAGAACCTATTCTCCTCCAACTCGGCTCTTTACTTCTCCAAGAAAGTCTTGAACATGGCCAGGGTAACTCTTCTCTATCATAAAGTCTGCAACATGGTCCAATTACCTTATAACTGTACTGACCTCCATGACTTGATTGAACACTGCCAGTCTCGAAAAACTCAAATTTATTCATTTTCAAAAAAAGCCACCTTCATAGAGGGTGGCAGAGAAATAATGAATAATCAACTTATAAAAGTTAATTTATTATAATTAATACAATTCTTCCTCAGCATGAGTTGTAATTGTTACATCAGATGTTGGATAAGCAACACATGTAAGAACAAAACCAGCTTCTAGTTGGTCATCATCCAAGAAACTTTGATCTGATTGATCAACACTACCTGTAGTAACTTTTCCAGCACATGTTGAACATGCTCCTGCTCTGCAGGAATAAGGAAGGTCGACACCTTGCTCTTCAGCAGCATCGAGGATGTACTGGTCATCAGGTACTTCGATAGTTGAATTGAGACCTTCACCTTCGCTGATGAGTGTAACTTTGTAAGAAGCCATTTAAATAAAAAATTGTTGGTAATTAATACCTAATTAATTACATTTTTAACATCGATTGAGACGTTATGTGAGATTTTGAAGTAAAAAATGACACAATAAAATGTATTAAAGAGTATCTATAAGAAAAACTTATAGATAGGTTGGATCGCTGGCCTTTTGAGCAGCAATGCATGCCCAATCTTTTCTAGTTGATACATCCAATAATTTCAAGTCATTCTGAATTAATATTTTTATAATTTCATCTTTTTGTGAATTCAAAATTCCACTAAAAACGACTTCCCCATTGTTTCCTAAGCACTTATAAATATTTGGAATCATTTTTTTTATTACTTCAGCAAGAATATTGCATAAAACAAAATCAAATTGTTTGAGTGGATTTTTTAAAATTACCTCATTAAAAGATCCTAAATATGTATTTAAGTTTTTTAAGTTACCGAAATTTAGTTGAAAATTAGACTTAGTTGAATTTATAGCTAAATAATCATTATCCACTGAACAAACCTCTTTAGCACCAAGCAATCTTGCGGCTACACTCAAAATCCCGCTCCCACTCCCAATATCTAATACTTTTTTATCAGAAAATGAACTATGCTCCATTCTTTCCAAGCAAAGATAAGTTGAAGGGTGGCTTCCTGTACCAAAGGCTGCTCCAGGATCAATTTTTATGATTTTTTTATCTTTAAATTTTTCGTTTAGATTTATCCAACTAGGCAATATTAAAAAATGATTTCCTACTAATTCAGGCGCCCAATATTTCTTCCAGCTGGTTAACCAATCCTCCTCTTTAATAATACTCCAGTCAAAAAAATCATTGTTAGGGGCATTAATGTTTAGAAGTTTGCTAATTATTTTTTCAAACCCACTTCTAGCACTCTCGCCCCAATCATCAATTGGAAGCCATATATTCACCTCTTTTTTATTGTCATTTTTAATTAAATATTCAAATGAAAAACTAAATATTCCTAACTCACTTAATTTCCAAATAATAATTTCTTCTGAATAACTTTCTATCAGAAAAGTTAGTTTATACCAATCTTTAGTTGCCATTAATAAAGCAAGCCATTTTATAAAGTAACTGGATTAGCGTTGGTAATTCCCTCAACTTCAATAATGGTATCAAGCAATTTATTAGGTATTGGATCATCAATACTTAGAACCATAACAGCTTCCCCTCTTACAATTTTGCGCCCAACTTGCATTGAGGCAATATTTACATTGTTGCTACCTAATAAGGACCCCAGCTTGCCAATAATACCAGGCATATCTCTGTGCCTAGTAACCAACATATATCTGCTTGGCGATACGTTAACTGGGTATTGATCAATACTAATAATTCTTAATTCTCCATCAGCGAAAATGCTTCCCGCTACGCTATGGTCTCCATTATCTCCATAGGTAGTTAATTGAAGCGACCCGCTAGCAAATTCAGGTCTTGCCTCATCTTTACTTTCGACAACTGTGATGCCCCTCGAATCTGCTTCTAGAGAAGCATTCACATAATTGATCCTATCTCCCAAAGCTTTACTTAGAAGGCCTTTTAGACTAGCTATTATTAATGGTTGGGAAGGATGTTGCACAAATTCGCCTTGAAGCTTCACCTCTAGTTTTTGAATCTGTCCACCTGAAAGCTGGCTTATAAGTAAACCCATTGTTTCAGCCAACTGCAAATGGGGTTTTAAACTATCCATAATATCAGGGCTCAAACCTGGAATATTTACTGCAGTTCTAGCAGATAAACCAAGCAAGACATCTCTTATTTGTTCTGCAACATCAACAGCTACATTTTCTTGTGCTTCCCTAGTAGATGCTCCTAAGTGTGGGGTAAGAATAAGATTCTTTTCAACCGTCAAAAGTGGCGAATTAGATGCCAAAGGTTCTTTGGAAAAGACATCTATTGCAGCACCTGCAATCAATGATTTATTTAAAGCTTCTGCTAATGCCTTTTCGTCAATCAAGCCGCCTCGAGCACAATTAATTAATTTTGCGCTACTTTTCATACTTTTAAGGACGTCTATATTTACTAAATTCTCTGTCTCTGGTGTACGAGGCAAATGCAAAGTTACATAATCGGATTGTTTGAATAAATCCTCTAGTTCAGATAGTTTTACTTGTATTTGTTGAGCTCTTTCAGTTGAAACAAAGGGATCATATCCGTAAACTTCCATTCCTAATGCATTAGCAACTTTTGCTACATGAGCACCAATTTTCCCTAAACCTACTACACCTAATTTTTTCTTATAAAGCTCATTACCAACAAATTTCTTTCTTTCCCATTTACCTAACAAAGTACTACTATTAGCAATTGGAATATGCCTAGATAAAGCCAACATCATAGCTATAGTATGTTCAGCAGCAGCTATTGTGTTACCCCCTGGAGAATTGACAACAAGAACTCCTTTTTGTGTGGCAGCCTTAACATCTACATTATCAACTCCAACTCCTGCTCTTCCAATAATTCTCAGTTTACTTGAAGAGTTAATAATTTCTTCAGTCACTTGAGTACCAGAGCGAATCATTAAAGCATCATAATCTTTAATAATGGAAGCTAGCTCAGAGTCTGAGATCCCTATCTTCTGATCAACCTGAGCAACTTGTGAAAGAATATCGATTCCTGTTTGATCAATTGGATCTGTAATGAGAACTTTTGTCATTTAAGATTGGTTCTTTAATCTTTTACTTTAACTTAATCTATAGTGGATATATCTTATTTTATTAATTTGAATAACACACAAACATTTGAGGATTTAAATTTGACTAAAAGTATTGTGATATTTGAAGACATTGATAAATGTATCCAACTATTTGAAGTTTTCAAAGAAAAATCAGTAATGCTCTCTGAAGCTATTTTGATCCCACCAATAAGTGTAAAAATATCATCAGATGAAAGAGAATTACTAAATGCCAAAGCAAATATATTATTCAAATCTCAAAATTTTGAAGATATGAGAATATTAAATCCTAAACTTGATAGAAAGATTAGACAAAAAGAAATGAGTATATGGCTCATGCCATTTGGTTTTATAGCTGGATTAGCTTTTTCTAATATGACAAATTTATCTACTTTCAGCTTTCTTGGTTTGAATAACATCGGCGAATCCTTAATTGGAGGTCTTTTAGGAATGGGTTCAGGATATTTAGGTAGTGCCTTTTCTTCTGCAAGTATCAACATTAATAGAAATAAAGAGTTGAGATCAATTATTAATTTTAATAAAGAGGGTAAATGGCTTGTTCTGCTTGAAAATCAAATTGGAACTGAATTACCTTGGGCTTTGATAAAACAATCAGAAGCAAAAGATATTATTTTTTTAGAAGGCTAAATGATTGACTTAAAAGAAATCTTAATAAGTTCAAACTACAAAAAGGAAACTGAGGAATTAATATATTTTGCTAACTTAGCTTACAAACACTGGGGAACTTATTGGACTGGGTTTAATTCAACTTATGTTTGCGAAGAGATTTTAAAAGATTTTGAAAATTTAAATGATTTCAAATTTTTTATTTATGGAGGATTCTCCTCTTCTCAAAGATCTAGGATAGCTTGCTTTAGAAGAGATAATATTCCTGAAGAGGACACGCTAAAAAGTAATTTTCCAGCTCAAGGAATAAAAATTAATGGCAATTTTTTATTTGATAATGCTACGCAAGACGACTTTAGATCTCTCTTAATTGAAAATGGGATAAATCAAATAAAAGTAGGAGATATATGGACTCTTGGCGATAGGGGAGCACAAGGGATAATTGATAATTTAGATATTGAGCATCTAGATGAAAAGATTTTTTATTTGAGAGACGTAAAAGTAAAAATTAATGTAGTAGGTATAGATGAATTACAAATACCTTCTGGAAGATCAAAAAAACTTGTCAATACAGTAGAAGCTTCAACAAGATTAGATGCCATAGCTTCGGCGGGCTTTAGGGTATCACGAACCAAAATCATTGAAAGGATAGAAAATGGAATGCTTAGATTAAATGGAACTAAAGTTAATAAGCCAACTATTAATCTAAAAATTGGCGACAAACTAGAACTTGAAAATAAAGGATTTATTGAAATTCTAGATTTAGAAATCACCAAAAGAGAACGATGGAAAGTTAAATTACTTAGAAAATGAAACGCAACCTGCTATTTTCTTATAGGGGGATTAAAAATTCTTCAATTTGGGCGATTAGCTCAGTGGTAGAGCACTACCTCGACACGGTAGTGGCCACTGGTTCGAATCCAGTATCGCCCATGAAAACTTTTGACGACTTAGATTATATCCACAGAAAATAATTTCATTTTTTAGATTATTAAAAAAGATGAAACTTAATCAAGTAATTAATCTACATAAGGGGCTCACTGCATTTGTAGTGATAGGTCTTATGATTTTTTTTAATAATTTTACAATCGCGCCGTACGTTTATTTAGCTCTACATGGTACATATGGATTACTTTGGCTTCTAAAAGAAAAGATATTCCCAGATCCTTATTTTAAAGAGAAAATCAATTATTTAACTTCAGTTACTGGTTTTATTTTCCTTGGAAGTTACTGGATAGCTCCCTACATTCTTATCTCATCTCAGAAATCTGTTCCAAACTTTGTAATAGCTGCTTCTGTATCAATAAATATAATTGGTGTGTTTTTGCACTTTGCTAGTGATGCACAAAAATATTTTTCTCTTAAATTAAAAAAAGATCTAATTAAAGAAGGATTTTTCGAAAATATAAGGAATACAAATTATCTAGGAGAAATACTAATTTATCTATCATTCGCCATCCTCTCAATGAGTTTCGCTCCATTAGTAATTCTTGCAATATTTTTCTTTATAGTTTTTCTGCCAAGAATGATAAAAAAAGATAAATCACTCTCAAAATATGATTCATTCGAAGAATACAAAAAGAAAAGTGGTCTCATTTTGCCTAAAATAAATGCTTGATAACAACTTACCAAGTTGGAGGCAAGATTTAAAATCTTCTAGGAAAAAAGAGGGCAAATCAACCTCTAATAGATGGATACAGCTTGCAACAGTTAGTGAAGAAAATGAGCCAAGATTAAGAACAGTTGTTTTCAGAGGATGGCATAAAGATAGTTCAATGATTATTTTTACAGATAGAAGAAGTGAAAAAATTGGTCATTTAAAATCTAACCCTAATGCAGAAATATTATGGTTCTTTTTGAAAACCAAATCACAATATAGATTCAAAGGAAAAATACTCGAATTAAAAGATAACAAAAATTATTGGGATTCATTACCAGAAAAATCAAAATCTTCTTGGTTTTGGGGATCTCCTGGAGAGAAAATAAACCCACATGTGCGATCTGATTATGAAATATTACCCAATCTTCCCAAGTCAGAAAATTTTGTAGTTCTAAATTTTGAAATCGATTCAGTAGATCTTCTTAAATTAGAACAACCTATTCATAAAAGATATCTTTGGGAAAAGATTAAGGATTGGAAAAAAGTTGAAATTAATCCTTAAATATTTCTAAATTGTATATTTTAGGTTGAAAAACATATAATGATCAGTCAGTTTTAAAAAAGAAGTATTATTCATATGAATTTGTCAGAAATTCCAGAAAACCCTTTTATTTTCTTATCTTGGGTTACAGCTTTAGGGCTTTTTATAAGTCTTTCCGAAGCAACAATTAAAATAAAACTCAATAAAAGAAACAGTTATCGAAAAAGACTAGAACTAATAAATAGCCTCTATCCTAAAAAGTTAGCTTGAAGTATCTGAGAGTATATTTGCTTGTAGAAATTGAAATAAACCACCTTTATTTGTTTCTTCTTTAATTTCAACTTCTTTAGAGGTTTTTGAATTTTTTGAGGATATAATTTCCTTCTCATCTTCTGATTTCAAAATTCTAATAATAACTTCATCTAAGGAAAAATCTCCAGGACCTGTTAAAGCAATTGAAGTTGCTGAAGCAAAATACAAAAGTAAAAGCTCTAGTAAGAAAATATTAAAACCTGAAGTAACAAGTGCATGATATATAGCTACAGAAATTGTTCCTACAATTGCCAAAGCTCCGAACCTTGTAGCTAATCCAATAATTAGTAACCAACTACCTCCAATTTCTGAGAATGCCGCTATGTATGATAAAAATATTGGGAATGGCAGATGCAATGGTCTGACAAAAGCATCAGCGAAATTTTCTATATTTGATAATTTTTCATAACCGTGGTGAATAAGGACGGTTCCAGTTATAACTCTAAGAATTAATAAAGCAGTATCCTTGCTAAACGACTTGGTAAGAATTGTTGAAAGCACTATAAAAAATTTATCCTTAAGTAAAAATAACTAGTCATAATATCCATCGTGGATTATTCAGCAAAAGTCGGTCCTAAATAAGTATTTATACCTAGATACTTTTTTTGATTAGGAATTCAAATAAGTTAAAAATTATTTGTTGAATAATTTTCTAATATTCTCTGATTGATTTTCGGAATATTTTCTTTAAATTTGAAAAACCCTTTTTTGGCAAATTTCCAGGCAAATAAATCTTCATCCCTCACAAGATTAAAAATTTTTTTGTGGTTTAAATTTTTAAAATCAGTTATAAAATCATAATTTTCTCCCACTCCAGGATAAA
>CACBHP010000009.1 GCA_902539115.1 uncultured Prochlorococcus sp.
ATTTTCTAAAGTTTTGACCTCCAGATTTATAAGTTCCAACAAGTGGAATTCTTCTTTTTTTAGTTTGGGAAGTTTATCAGTTTTTACAAGAATTTTAAATTTTTTTAGTTGCTCTGCATTATTTCTTGTATTTATTCCTTGGAGCTTAACAATAAATGTTTCTTTACCAGGCTGTTTGAAACCAGATATAAGTTCTATTTTTGAAGGAGGTTCATTTTCTTTTTGCAACCATCTCATTCCCGGTTTTAAAAATCTTTCTTCAAAATCACTTAGAGATTTCACCTTTACTTGCCCATTAATTCCATGACATGATGTTATCAATCCAACAGTCAACCATTCATTTTTGTTTATCATATATTGTATTATGAAAAGTGTTTTATGAAATTATCTACTAAACCCATACTCCCTGGTTCTTTTGTTGTTGTAAAAGAACCTAACTCTATATACAGAGGATATAAAGGGTTTGTACAAAGAGTGACAAAAAAAAGAGCAGCGGTTCTTTTTGAAGGGGGTAATTGGGATAAACTCATAACTTTTCAGCTAACAAATTTAGAAATAGTATAGAAATTAGATTTTACCTGTACTTATAAATTTTTCTATTAAAACTCTTGCTGCATTTGTTTCTGCTTGTTTGTGGGACTTGCCGAATGCAGTTGATTCCTTTAATCCTTCGATAAATATATCGCAAGTAAATCTTTTAGGGTCCCCATTTTTCTTTGAGGCTTCAATTATTTTGTAGACTGGCAAATCAAAACCTTTACTTTGACACCACTCTTGCAAGACTGTCTTAGATTTGAACTTATATGGAGCTTTTAAAAATATTTCTGAATCTTCCTCCCAAATGTCATCTAACCAGAGGTTTACTTCTTGAATTGAATTAAAGCATTTGTAAACAGCACCGATTAAAGCTTCTGTAGCTTCACCAATAATAGTATTTTTTGAATTTTCATCACCAAGAGCTTTAGGTCCTTTAATTATTAATTTCTCTATATCAATTTTTTCTCCTAATTTAGTTAACCATTCATCACTTACAATTTGTGCTCTTAGCTCTGATCTTTCTCCAACACTCATTTGCGGATATTTTTTTTCAATAAAATTAGAAGCAGCTAACCTGAGTACTGCATCTCCGAAAAATTCTAGTTTTTCATAATTTATTATTTTGTCCTCTGAGGAATGGATGAATGCTTGATTAAGATCTTGAAAAACCGAAATATTTTGAGTTTTAATTATTTCAGAAAATCTTTTTGATTTAATATTTAAAGAATTTAAAAAAGAAGTTATTTGATTAATTCTTTTTGCGTTAATTATATTTGTCATTTTATTTGAATAATCGCAGTAATTAGAAAGCAGGTCATAAGCCGGGTTCTGTTCATCTTAATTAAGATGGGCAATCATCTATCTAGGACTGGAATTACTTCACAGTCTCAAGCGGCGCTTAAAAGTAGATTGCGTAATGGTCATGAATCTACTAAGCCTTGCTCCCAGCCGGGGTTTACCTAGCCAACACTTCTCAATGTTGCTGGTGCGCTCTTACCGCACCTTTGCACCCTTGCCATACTTAGGAGTATTAGGCGGTATGTTTCTGTGGCACTATCCTCACGGTTACCCGTACTGGGAATTACCCAGCAAGCCTGACCATGGGGGAGCCCGGACTTTCCTCAAGAAAGTTTTATTTTGGAAACAAAATAAAACTTTCTTGCGATTGCCTCTCCTGCTTTCATTTAGCATAATGCCTAATACTCCAAAAATCATCTATTGGGGCTGTAGCTCAGCAGGATAGAGCAACGGTTTCCTAAACCGTAGGTCGTGGGTTCGACTCCCCCCAGTCCCGTAAAAATAAAAAACTATATGTAGTATGTGTGCAAACTTGCTACTCTCTAGCTAGCGTATAGTTAGTAATAAATCTTTTATGGCTAAGTTGCATGATATGCGTTTAAAACTTTTAATACAACAAGAGCATGAACGTATTTCTAAATCCAAACCTAATGATTTAGATCTTTCAATAGTTCAAGCAAGATGCCTGTGCTGGCTTGCTTTATTGGCAGAAGCTCACGAAGATCAAGCAAATGATGCTGAGAAAAGAGGCGATGCCGAGCAAGCAATGGGATGGTTTGCAGATTCTATGAGACTAAGAGATGTTATTAATTTGGTTACTAGTATTGAGATACCTTTGCCAGATAGTCCAGATTCACTTGATGAAAATGACGAATTATTGGATGGCCCTACAATTTTGCCCAAATAGTGAGATGATATAAGAAGAATTATATTTTCTTTTGACTGAAGAACCATGTCAATGCTCTGATTGTCAGAGATTTTATAAAGAGCATGATCGTCTGATTAGAGAATTTCCTACCTTTAAGCAGCAACAAGAATTAAATTGGGCATCTATTCAATCGTTCAGAACTCTTTGTACTAAGATTACTGATGAATTGCAGAGAGAATTATCTGAAAGAGAATCAAATGAAGATATTTGTCCAGAAGACAGACATATTTCTGATGTAGAAGTTACTGAAGCTTTAGATGAACTTGAAAGTGTTAACGCCTATTTATATTCAATTGAAGCATTAATGGAAAGAATATTTGATACAAAAATTTCGAACAATATAGAATCAAAATTTAAAGATATTGCAAACGAATTAGCCCCAGACCCATTAAATATGGATCGATTAATTTTAAATAGATTATTTCATCAAACCCCAGATTCACCAGATAAGAAAGATATCAATTAGTTAATTCTTCGACGTCGCAAGTAATTTCAACAGGCATTGGAGAGACTTTCCAAATAGATTGACAGTACTCTCTAATAGATCTATCTGAAGAAAAATATCCTGATCTAGCAGTATTTAATAATGCCATTTTATTCCAAGATTTTTTATTATTCCAGCATTCACTGACCACATCTTGTTTATTTAAGTAGTCTTCGAAGTCAGCCATAACAAAAAATGGGTCATGTCCAGTTAAGCTATTTAATAAAGGTTTAAATAATTCTTTATCCCCATTGCTAAAGTGGCCAATTTCAATTAGGCGTATGACCTCTTTAAGCTCTGGACATTGATCAATAAAGGTTTTGGGAGAGTAATTATTATTCTTTAAATCCATAATTTCGCTTTCAGTTTTACCAAAAAGAAAGAAATTCTCTTTTTTCACAAGATCTCTTAATTCAACATTAGCTCCATCTAAGGTTCCAATCGTTAACGCTCCATTCATGGCAAACTTCATGTTTCCAGTTCCAGATGCTTCTTTTCCAGCAGTTGAAATTTGCTCCGAAAGATCCGTAGCGGGATAAACTATTTCACCAAGTTTAACGTTATAGTCTGGTAGAAAAACAACTCTTAACAAGCCATCCATATCTGGATCAGAGTTAACTACATCAGCAATACCATTAATAAATCGAATCATCAGCTTTGCCATAAAGTAACCTGGTGCAGCTTTACCCCCAAATATTATTGTTCTTGGGACTTCATGCTTGTTGGTACCATTTTTGATTCTTAAATATTGAGCAATAATTTGTAGGGCGTTTAAATGTTGCCTTTTATATTGATGGATTCTTTTTACTTGAACATCAAATAAACTTGATGGATCTACAAGTATTGAAGTTTTGGAATGGATAAAACTAGCTAATTTTCTTTTACCATTAAGTTTAGTTTCCTCAAATTTTTGTAAAAAATTGTTGTCATCTTTTTTTTCTTCTAACTTCTTAAGAAGTTCCATATTTGTAATCCAATTTGTACCAACTTCTTCCTCTAGAAGGTTCGATAATGATGGATTAGATAGGGCAACCCATCTCCTTGGAGTAACCCCATTAGTTACATTTGTAAATTTTTCAGGCCATAGAGCTGCGAATTCAGGAAGAAGTTGTCTTTTTATTAAATCTGAGTGAAGAGCTGCAACACCATTTATATGATGTGCTCCAATTGTAGCCAAATGAGCCATTCGAACTGATTTGGAACCTTCTTCATCAATTATTGAAAGTTTTTGAAGGATTTTGTCATCACCAGGATAACGGAGTCTTAGTTGTTGTAGAAATCTCCAATTAATTTCATAAATAATTTCTAGATGACGAGGTAGAAGATCATTGAATAAACCTAAATCCCATTTTTCTAAAGCTTCTGGTAGTAATGTGTGGTTGGTATAAGCAACTGAGGAGGTTGTTATATTCCAAGCTTTATCCCATCCTATTTGATATTGGTCAATAAGAAGTCGCATTAATTCTGCAACTGCAATAGCAGGATGTGTATCATTCAGTTGAACCGTCCAATGCTTAGGGAACTCTGTTACTGGTATTGATCTTTTTTCAAGGCTTCTCAACATATCCTGAAGAGAACAACTTACAAAAAAGTGTTGTTGTTTGAGTCTTAATCTTCTACCTTCGTCAGTCCCATCATTTGGATATAGAACTTTTGACAGAGTTTCAGATGCAACTTTTTCTTCTACTGCACCATAATAATCACCAATATTGAATGCATAAAAGTCAAAACTTTCTGTTGCATCAGCTCTCCATAATCTTAATCTGTCACATGTATTTACTCTATATCCTAAAACTGGAACATCATGAGGTACTCCAATAGCATGTTCTGAAGGGATCCATCTTGATCTGTAGTTCCCTTTATCATCCCTATAACTTTCAGTTCTGCCTCCAAAACCAACGAAACATGATTCGTCTGGTTGTGGAAGTTCCCATGGCCATCCACCTTTTAACCATTTGTCAGTTACTTCAACTTGCCAACCATCCCTAATTAACTGATTGAATATACCAAATTCATATCGAATACCATAACCAACAGCTGGAACCTGTAGAGATGCTAATGATTCCATGTAACACGCTGCAAGTCTGCCAAGTCCGCCATTACCTAATCCAGGCTCCTCTTCAACTTCAAGAATAGTTGACAATGATTCTATACCGAATCTTTTTAAAGCATTTTCTGCCTCTTGAGTTATTCCAAGGTTGAGAAGATTATTACTTAATTGAGGTCCTATTAAAAATTCTGCCGATAAGTAGGCGACTGTTTTTTGTGGTTTTTTTCTTATGACTTCTTGACTGGCTAAATATCTTGTCATTAGCCTATCTTTAACTGCATAACTTAAAGCCATATACAAGTCGTGAGGACTTGCAGAAGTGGCTAACTTTCCAAGAGTATAAAAGAGATGGGCTGTCATTCCTTGAAAAACAGCATCAGAATCCATTCCAGCTTTTTCAGGATCTAAGTAGCAGCCTGGAGTAGGCAAACGTAGATCAAAGGGTTCATTGGTATTCATTGGTTTAGCCATATAACAGACAATAGCCATTTTTAAGAAAATTTCTTTGTTGTAACTTCAGATCCACACTTGTTGAGTATTTTTGCTTTTTTCTTACATATCTCTTAAAGTGGGCCCTCAATAAACTATCTTCCAATTAGGTAGTTTATTTTTTCTCTCATTTCATATGTATTCTTTACTTGCTGAATTAAGTGCACATGATTTAGAAGTTGCTGAAACTTTGATAGGAGTTATAAGGTTTCTATTGATATTTTTAGCCGCAAGAGCATTAGCAGAAGTATTAGTAAGACTAAGTTTGCCAACGATAGTCGGCGAGCTTCTTGCAGGGGTTGTGATAGGGGCATCTGGATTCCATTTGTTGATACCGCCCTCAGCGGGAACCGAATTAAATGAAGGACTTGTAAATCTCATTAGCTCATTAGCATCGATCCCTCCCGAAGCAGTACCTGATGTTTATTTCGAAAGTTTTCCATCTCTCCAAGCAGTAGCAACTCTCGGGTTATATGCTCTTTTATTTTTAACAGGGTTAGAAAGTGAGTTAGAGGAATTGGTAGCTGTTGGAGCTCAGGCTTTCACTGTTGCTATGGCTGGTGTAGTTTTACCGTTTGCCTTTGGAACTTTTGGATTAATGTTTATTTTTCAAGTAGATCTAATACCAGCAGTTTTTGCTGGAGCATCTATGACAGCAACAAGTATAGGAATTACTGCAAGTGTTTTTGGTGAGTTGGGATATTTAAAAACCAGAGAAGGACAGATTGTTATTGGAGCAGCTGTTTTGGACGATATTTTGGGGATTGTTATTCTTGCAGTTGTAGTCGCCCTTGCTGCTGGAGGTTCTCTAGAAATTACTCCTATCGTTAAATTAGTTGCAGCAGCCGTAGTATTTGTTATTGCTGCTATCGCATTAAGCAGAACAGCTGCTCCAGGTTTTGATTGGTTATTAGATAGATTAAAGGCTCCTGGTGCCGTTGTGGTCGCTTCTTTTGTGATACTTGTATTGTGTTGTTTTGTCGCAACAGCAATTGGATTGGAAGCAGCTTTAGGTGCTTTTGCAGCTGGACTAATTCTTAGTAGTTCTAAAAATAATCACGCAATTCAACAATCCGTTTTACCTTTAGTATCCTTATTCGCAACTATTTTCTTCGTATTAGTTGGAGCTGGAATGGATTTATCAGTTATCAATCCACTTGATCCAACCAGTAGGTCAGCACTTGTTGTTGCAGGATTTTTATTAGTTGTGGCAATTATTGGCAAAATTGCAGCAGGATGGGTATTTTCAAGTGATAAACCTACAAATAGATTAGTTGTAGGTTTGGGTATGATGCCTAGAGGAGAGGTTGGTTTAATTTTCCTTGGACTAGGAACAAGCGCTAAGTTGTTAACTCCTTCTCTAGAAGCAGCTATTTTATTAATGGTTATTGGAACTACATTTCTTGCCCCTGTTCTTTTGAGAATTGTTCTAAAAGATAAGCCCCCAAATGATGGCAATAAAATTTCAGATGATGTTGCAGCTGATCCTGTGGGTCTTCTTTAGGTAATAAGTTTATTAGAATTAAAAAACAAAAAGTTCTTCGATAAATGGAAAAATCAGCTCTGATAGATAGTGATGTAAATTATGACTGGAATTTTTTAAATTACCCAATACATACTGTTTCTGCTAACCCTGAACAAACATCGAAAGAATACGCAATTTTATTAGTCCATGGTTTCGGTGCTTCTACGGATCATTGGAGATTTAATATTCCTGTTTTGAGCACAAAATACGAAGTTCATGCTATAGATTTACTCGGTTTTGGAAGAAGTCCTAAGCCTCAAGACGTCGAATACTCAGGATCTTTATGGAAAGATCAGGTTGTTGCTTATGTAAAAGAGAAAATAAAAAAACCTACAATTGTTGTTGGAAATTCACTAGGTGGTTATGCAGCATTAGCAGCTGGCGCAGAATTAAATGAGTTAAACGCAGGAGTCATATTACTAAATGCTGCTGGATATTTTAGTGAAGAAAAAACTATCAAAAAGAATATGTTGCAAACTTCAATTGAAACAGTTGCCGGCATATTTTTGAAAAATATTGTTCTTCAACGTTTGATTTTTGAAAATATGAGAAATCCAAAAAATATTAAAAAAACTTTGAATCAAGTTTATGTTGATAAAAAAAATGTTGATGATTTTTTAGTTGAGTCAATAAGGAAGCCTTCTCTAGATTTTGGAGCTTTTAATGTTTTTAGAAGTGTATTTAACCCATCAGGTCCTCAGGGATTACCGTTGGATAAGTTATTTGCAAAACTAAATGCACCATTATTACTTCTTTGGGGCGGGAAAGATCCATGGATGAACACTCCAAAAAAAAGAAATCTATATAAAAAATTTACACCAAAGAATACAAAAGAAATTATTCTTGATGCAGGACATTGTCCTCATGATGAGATACCTGAATTAGTTAATCAGCATATTTTGGAATGGGTTGATTCTCTTTAAGTAATAATTGTGAAACTTGAATTATCTAATAAAGACCAAGGAATTTTTGTATTTCAAATAGATAAAAATAACTTCATTAAATTTTGTCCTGAAAGAGGAGGCATTATTACAAATTGGGTTTCGGAAGGTAATGAAATACTTTATTTCGATGAAAAAAGATTTATGGACAAGAAAAAAAGTATTAGGGGAGGCATTCCAATCTTATTTCCAATATGTGGAAATCTGAATACTTCTAGTTCAGTATTTGGAAATGGTTATTTGCAATTACCACAACATGGTTTCGCTAGGACTCTGCAATGGCAATACTCCTTCAATGAAAAAGAAAAAATTTTATGCTTAACCTTAAATGCATCTAAAAAAACCAAAAAATATTATCCTTTCGATTTCGAACTAAGAATAGAAGTTACTTTAAAGATTAACTGTTTAGAATTTGAAATTACAATCCATAACAAAACAGACATTGCTATGCCTATAAATTTTGGGTTGCATCCTTATTTTAATATTTCAGATTTCAAAAATTTAGATTTTATCGATAATCCACTTAACTGTCAGGATCAAGAAAGAAACATTATAAGTAATACTTTGGATGAATTAAACAAAATTAATTTAGGAGTTGATCTACTTATGTATACTTCTGGTAGAAGCTCTTTTCAAGATAAAACTTTTAAAAGAGAGGTAACTTTAAATCATCCATATCCTTTTGATCTAGGCGTTATTTGGAGTGATCCTCCAAGAAGAATGATATGTCTCGAACCTTGGACTAGTCCACGAAATTCTTTTGTTGATGGATTTAGAAACATTATGATTCCTTCAAATGATAGTAAAAGGTTAAATGCATCAATACAAATAAAATCTCTTAAGTAACTATGCAATACTTATGAAATTTGTAGTTATAGATGATGATCCCACAGGCTCTCAAACTGTTCACGATTGCTTATTACTGCTTAAGTGGGACTGCTCAACTTTAGTCAAAGGTTTTGATTCTAAATCTAATTTATTTTTTATTTTGGCTAATACAAGGTCACTATCGGAAAATGATGCGAAATTAACAATTGAGGAAATTTGCAAAAATCTTAAGACTGTAATTGCTTCTCAAGCCTATGAAGAAGAAATTATTTTTATAAGTAGAGGAGACTCTACACTTCGAGGACATAACTTTTTAGAACCAAGTGCTCTAAATAGTTGCTTAGGCCCTTTTGATGCTACTTTTCATATTCCGTCTTTCATAGAGGGTAAAAGATTAACTATTAATGGATCTCATTTTGTTGATAAAACCCCAATTAGTCAAACAATTTTTGCAACAGATAAAATTTTTGGATATGAGACAAGTAATGTCAAGAATCTTTTGTTTCAGCAGAGTAAATCTCAAATAAATTTTGAAGATATTCAAAATCTTTTATTGTCAAATATCGAAATGCTAAATGATGAAGAAAATAATATTGTTTTTAAAAGACTAAAGAACTTGAAGAATAATAAACATGTAATTGTAGATGTAGAAAATTATTCACAATTAAAAAAATTTTCTTTAGTAATTAAAAAATTAATTAAACACAAAAAATTCCTTTTTCGAACTGCAGCAAGTTTTATAAGTTCAATTTCTGAGAAAAAAAGTTTCTCTCAGAGTGAAATATTTTTCTCTAATTTAAGAATAAGAAATAAAGAAAGGAGTTTTCTCCCAGGACTAATAATTGTTGGATCCTACGTGGAACTTTCAACAATACAATTGAATAATTTATTAGAGATAAGTAATTGCAATCCAGTTGAATTAGATGTTTTTGAATTCTTTAAAATTACTTCATCTGATAATAATCAAAAGCGAAGGAATTTGTTTAAAAATAAATTTTTGAAAGAAATTAGATTTTCTTTTGAGAAAGGAAAAACTCCTGTTTTGTTTACTTCAAGAAAATTTATGTCCTTAGATTCTTCTGAACTACTTAATTTTTATAATTTACTTGCTTGTTTTATTGCTGAATTAGTCGCAGATTTGAAGTATGAAATAGGATATTTGATTTCAAAAGGTGGAATAACAACAAATTTGATTCTTAGTAATGGACTAAATGCAGATTATGTTTATCTTGAAGGACAGATTTTAACAGGCATTTCAGTTGTGACTTACAACCTAAAAAATGGCGAAAAACTTCCTATTGTTACTCATCCTGGAAACATTGGCACTAAAGATTCACTGGTTAATATTTGGAAAGTTTTTGAAAATAAAAATAATTTTTAAAATTAGAAATTTGAAATAATTTCTTCAGCAAAACTGCTGCAGGATAGGGGTTCTACTTTTGGTTCCATTAAACGTGCTAGATCATAGGTGACTTTTTTTTGCTCTATTGCCTTACTTAAACCATTAGTAATTAAGTTAGCAGCTTCATCCCAACCAAAATATTCAAGCATCATTACACCACTAAGAATTACTGAGCCTGGATTAATTTTGTTTAAGCCAGCATGTTTTGGGGCGGTACCGTGCGTAGCTTCGAAAATTGCTGCATTATCTCCAATATTTGCTCCGGGAGCCATACCAAGGCCTCCAACAATTGCTGCAGCTGCATCAGAAACATAGTCTCCATTAAGGTTTAATGTTGCAAGAATTGAATATTCTTGAGGTCTAGTTTGAATTTGTTGAAATATACTATCAGCTATCCGATCATCAACAAGAATAAGTTTTCTCCATTTTTCAGCTCCGTGAGAATTTGATATTGATGCAATAACTTCTTTAATCTCTTCGCAAATGAATGCTTTTTTGTTATTTGTAAGCTTGTCAAAACCTGGTTCAATTTTTCGAGCATTATTTTCAATTGTAATTTCCGGATTTTTCTGAATATTATCTAAAATCCAGCTTTCTCTCTCTGTAATGCAATCTTCTCTAAATTCATTTACTGCTAATTCATATCCCCAATCTCTGAATGCACCTTCTGTATATTTCATTATATTCCCTTTATGTACAAGAGTCACGTGCCTTTTATCTCCTGATAATCTTTTGGCATGTTCAATAGCTTTTCTAATATGTCTTTGGCTTCCAGATTTACTCACAGGTTTTATGCCAATACCTGATCCGTTTGGTATAGATCTATTTTTTAAATTTATACTTTTTGGTATGACAATGTTATTCAAGTAATTAATTAATTCAAGACAATTATTATCCTCTGCTTCCCATTCAATTCCCATGTAGATATCCTCAGTATTTTCTCTATAAACAATAACGTCTAAATTTTGGGGATTTTTGTGAGGGCTTGGAGTTCCTGAATAATATTTGCAGGGTCTAACACAGCTATATAAATCAAAGATTTGCCTTAATGCAACATTAAGAGATCTAATACCTCCACCAATAGGAGTGGTCAAAGGACCTTTAATAGCTACACCAAAGTATTTGATTGCTTCAATAGTATCTTGAGGTAAATAGTTATATGTACCATAAAGTTCACAAGCTTCATCTCCTGCATAGACTTTAAACCAATTAATTTTTCTTTCATCTCCATAGCTTTTTTTAATCGCTGAATCAAGAACGCTTTGAGTTGCAGGCCAAATATCAACTCCAGTACCATCACCCCTAATAAATGGGACAATTGGATTATTAGGAACATTAGGTTTGCCTTGATTAAAAGTTATTATTTCTCCTTCATTAGGTAAAGTTAATTTTTCAAATTTTGGCATAGTATTGAATTAATAAAAGATAACTCATTTAAGTTCTTCGTATTGTAATTTGCGATGAGTTATTTTTCTTTAAAACCTAGAAATTTATTATTCAAATGTGAATAGAGAATACTTTATCGATCAGCATTTCAACATCTTTATTAAAAGAAAAAGTAGATAATAAGCAAGTTAAAGCAAATTATGTCATTTTTCAAAAAATACTCAGCTACTTATGAATGCGAGTTCAAATGTAAGTAATGTTGAAATAGCTAATAAGATTGCTTCTACTGCAGCTTTGTTTCGGAAATATTTTCCAGATGCAATCGTAAACTTTAGTCCTTGGGATAATTCAAATAATGAATCCATGCAAGATACTATCGATTTTGCTTTTCATTTCCCTGGTTGGAGTCCTCTTATTGAATGTAGAGCAATTCTCTTACAATTAAGAATTGAAAATGATAATAATGACAGAGTCCCGAAATTGTTGGGAATAATAATGCGAGGTATGATTGTTCCATCCGAGAGATGGAGAGTAGCTACCATAGGTGATTGGGAAATGACTGGCACTCATCTACCGCAAAAGGAACAAAAAGATAGCCTTTTTTTGGTCTGTAAAGAACTCTATAAGCTATTCTCTACAACATCTGCTGGTAACAAAAATTAGCTGTTTTATGTATTTTCCTTGTAGATTAAATACACTGACAAAAAAAATTCAAAATATATGGCAGTCGCTCTTGCAGGACAATTAAGAGAAGGGACAAAAAAATCCCATACTATGGCAGAAAATACTGGCTTTGTGGCTTGTTTTTTAAAAGGAGTTGTTGAAAAAAAGTCTTATAGAAAATTAATTAGTGATTTATATTTTGTTTATGAAGCTATGGAAGAAGAAATTGAAAGACTGGTCAATGAGGAACATCCCGTAATAAAACCTATAGGTTTTAAATCATTATTCAGGAAAGAAACTCTTGTAAATGATCTTAAATTTTATTTTGGTGAAAACTGGAAGAATGAAATTAATATTTCTCACTCAGCAAAAGAATATGTTGAAAGAATTCGAGAGGTCGCCAAAAATTCACCAGAGCTATTAGTTGGTCACCACTACACTCGCTATATAGGAGATTTATCTGGGGGGCAAATTTTGAAAAGGATCGCAAAAAAAGCATTAAATTTGCAGGGAAATGATGGTTTAAATTTTTATGAGTTTGAATTAATAGCTGATGAAAAGAAATTCAAGGAAGAATATTCCCTTACTTTGAATCAACTTCCAATAAATCAAAAGACTGCTGATCAAATTATTGATGAAGCTAATCAAGCTTTTGCTTACAATATGAAAATGTTTAAGGAGCTTGAAGGTAACTTGGTTGCTGTTTTAGGCAAGATTGTATTTAATTACATAACAAAAAAAGTAAGGAAGGGAAGCACCGAGCCCTAGTAATTTATGTTTGATTCATTAGTTGATCTCCTTAAAAACAATATTGATGAATTAAATGGTCATGAAGTTGAAATATCTAGTGAATTCAAAGAACATCATAATGAAGACTCAAAATATATTATTAAAAATTGGCTTTTTTCATCGCCCCAATATAGAAAGTGGCGAATAACAAGATTAGATGGTGGTAAAAAACTGCAAGTCTTTAATACGGTCGCATATCCAAATTTTGATAGTGAAATCCCTATTTTAGGAGCTGATATTTTATGGTTTGGAACTTCTCAAAAGTTATTAGCAATACTCGATTATCAACCTTTAATTCAAGAAGACAAGTATCTTGAAAAATATTGTTCAAGTTTAGGTAATATTAAGAAAAAATATTCTACATTTGATAATAATAAAATGAAAAATATATATGATTCAAAAAAGTATTTTTCCCCATGGGTGATTATATGTAGAGGAAATAAATTAAATCTTGATAGAGATTTAAATAATATATTCCATTTATTTGTAAATAACTATTTGAACATTTATAAATTGAATCCTGTTAATCAATTTTTAAATGTAGAGGAAATAAAGATTAATCAAATTAAATATGATAAGTACAGTTTCGAAAAAGACCCTGCAGATAAATTGTTTAAATCTTTTTTTGGAGAAAAATGGACAAAAAAATTTATCAATAAATTTCTTTTTACATTAAATAATGAGATTATTCAGTGAATGTTAATACAAGATTCTATTTTTTACAGGCCAGATTGGAGATGGCATAATTTTCTAAAATATTTAACTAATAATTTAATTCAACACAACTGTTTAGAAAAAATAATACCCTCTGAATATTCTTATAAAGATTCAACTTATGGTTCAAAAAAATCAAAAAAAAATGTGAATCTCTCTACTTGGGGTATGACGCATAAAAAAAGAATTCATTTCGCAAGAGCAGTGTGTATAAATAGTCCAAATTATTCTGTTTTAAATTTTTTAATTATTCCTAATACTATTTATAATGTCCCATTTTTTGGAGTAGATTTTGTTTCTCTACCTAATAGTCATTTATTAGTATTAGATTTTCAGCCTTCATTAAAAATACAAAATCAATATAATAATGATTTATTAGAAAAACTTATAAAACTCAGAAATCATTGTCATTCATCACTCCCATTAGCTGAAAAAATGTCTCCAGATGTAGCTAGATTTTTTTCTCCAGGAGTAATCTGGTCAAAATTACCAAAAGAAGAAAGAAGTGATTTTTTAATTGCTAATCAGCTTTATACCTCATTTAAGGCATATCTTGATTTGTATTTGAAAATTCTTTTTGAAAGCAAAGAAGCTAATATGGAACTGCAAAAAGAATTAATAAATGGTCAAAATAATTATTTGAAATATAGAAGAGATAATGATCCAGCAAGGCCAATGTTGACGAGTTTGTTTGGTAAAGAATTTACTGAATCTTTAATTAAAGAAGTTTTATTTACTTCTTAAAAGTCTTATAATTTACTGAAATTTGAAATCATATGAAAAAAATTTCTGTTCTTTTTGTATGTTTGGGAAATATTTGTAGGTCTCCTGCAGCAGAAGCTATCTTTATAAATTTACTTGAAAGAAAGGGATTAAAGGATGGTTTCATTGTAGATTCTGCTGGAACTGGGAGTTGGCACATTGGGAAAAAAGCTGACTCTAGGATGAGACTTGCAGCAGAAAGAAGAGATCTAAATATCTTAAGTAGAGCTCGTCAAATTACAAAAGAAGATTTTAAAGAATTTAACTATATTATTGCGATGGACGACTCAAATTTTAGAAATATTCAAGATCTTAAAAGTAGAACAGCTTCGACTGATTTTGCATCAATTAAAAAAATACAAGATTTTAGATCAGTTTTTAATGAGCAAGAAGTTCCTGACCCATATTTTGGAGGTGATGAGGGCTTTGATTATGTCCTTGATATTTTAGAAGACTCTGTAAAAGGTTTTTTGGAAAGTATTTTTTGAATTTATTTGATCTCAGTCTCTTTAGGAATCTTATCATTATAAAGATCAATAATTTTATCCACTACCTCATTAATTGAATATCCATCCGTAATAATTTCAATTGCGTCATTCGCTTTTATTAGAGGTGAAATTTCCCTATTTGAATCTTCAAAATCTCTTTTCTTTATAAGTTCTTTTAATGTATGAAGTTCTATTTCTTGTGAGTCTTTACTATTTTTATCAGATTTTCTTCTTTTTGCTCTTTCATCGATGCTAGCTGTTAAAAATATTTTAAGTTCTGCATGAGGAAAAACAGTAGTTCCTATATCCCTTCCCTCAGCGACAAGTCCACCTGATTCTCCAATTTTTCTTTGTTCTTCTACTAAGAATTTTCTTACTTCTTTTATTGAGGAAATTTTAGAAACGATGGAACTTATCTTTTGCGACCTAATTTCTTCAGTAACACAGTAGTTATTAACATAAACATCTTGATGTGAATTTGTATTCGACTTGAAAACAATAGATATATCATTAAGAATATTATGTAAATTTTTTTCTTTTTTATAATCAATACTTTCTTTTATCATAAGCCAACTCAATGCCCTATACATCGCTCCAGTATCTAAATATAAAAGTTTAAGTTTCTTCGCTATTAACTTTGTTACAGTACTTTTACCTGACCCTGCAGGACCATCAATTGCAATAATTGGCCTTCTTTTCATTAGAAAAACGTGATCAATTAATCTTGTCTCTCCACATCTTATCGCACCAGCCAATAACGAAATATTATCTTCAAGTCCTGCTTTTTCGAGGGTATGAGGGTGTAAATGTTCTAAATATTCAATTGAAATTTTTTTTGTTGATAGCTTTTTAATTATTTCGTTTAAATTAATCTTTTTTTCTTGTTGAAAATTTTTTTTTGCTTCTAATAACTCACTTGAAAAAAACCTAATCAATTTTCTTTCGTTTTTTGATAAATGTACATTACGTGAACTTAAAGGAATTCCATCAAAATCTCTTTGTGTAGGAATAGATTTAATAGCAACATTTAATCTATTTGTAAGGACAAGATTTTTTAAAATTAAAAGTTGTTGCCAATCTTTTTCTCCTAAGTAAAGATTTTTGGGCTTAATGAGATTAAGTAATCTATAAACAACTGTACAAACGCCATCAAAATGTCCAATTCGATTTAATCCACATAATGCAGAAGATAATTCTATTGGAGCTTTTAGGAATTTAATATTTTTTTTATTCGGTGGATATATATCTTCATTACTTGGGATGAAGATGGCATCTGCGCCATTTGAAAAGGAGATTTTTATATCGTTATCAATTGTTTTAGGGTAATTCTCTAAATCTAACTTGTTATCAAATTGAAGTGGATTAATAAAAATACTTACTAAATTAATATTAGAATTGTCATTTTTTGCTGTTGATATTAGTTTTATATGTCCATTATGAAGATTACCCATTGTTGGAATGAAGTTAATTTCACTATTTATATTTTTCCTCCAATTTTCTATTTCTTCAGTTTTTCTTATGATTACTTTCTTCACTTTGTTTTTAAAAAATAAATCTATTTGATAAATAATTACTGGACAAAAGCAATCTTAGGAGGAATATCTATATAGGGAAAGTCTATCATTTTTATTTCATGGATTACAAAACATCTGGTGTTGATATAGAAGCTGGGAGAGAATTTGTTTCCGAAATTAAACAGGCAGTTGAAGGAACTCATACATCTAATGTGATTGAGGGTATTGGTGGGTTCGGAGGTTTGTTTAGACTTCCAATCGATAGTTTTAAAAAACCAATTCTTGTTTCAGGAACTGATGGTGTTGGAACAAAATTAGAATTAGCCCAAAGTAAAAACTTTCACTTTGAGGTTGGTATTGATTTAGTCGCTATGTGCATGAATGATATTATTACCAGCGGGGCAAAACCTCTATTTTTTCTAGATTATATTGCTACTGGTAAGCTTGATAAGAAACAATTATTGAGGGTTGTTCAAGGTATTTCACATGGCTGTGGAGAAAATAATTGTTCATTACTTGGTGGAGAAACTGCTGAAATGCCAGGATTTTATTCAAAAAATAAGTATGATCTTGCAGGATTTTGTGTAGGAATAGTTGATGAAGATAAACTTATTAATGGTAAAAAAGTATTTGAAAATGACTTAATTATTGCTTTAAAAAGTAGTGGTGTGCATAGTAATGGCTTTAGCTTAGTAAGAAAAATTATTCAAAAGAATAATACAATAGATAAAGAGTTTGAAAGAGTTTCTCACTTAAATTTTTATGATGAATTATTGAAACCTACAAAAATTTACAATAATGTGATTAACCAAATGTTATCTGAAAATATAGAAATTAAAGCGATGTCTCATATTACTGGTGGAGGAATTCCAGAGAATCTACCAAGATGTATGCCTTCTGATTTCATTCCTTATATCGATATCAATTCTTGGGAAATACCTTTTTTGTTTAAATTCCTAAAAGATAAAGGATCGATTCCTGAAAAAGATTTTTGGAATACTTTTAATCTTGGAGTTGGATATTGTTTAATCATTGATAAGCAATTTAAGGACGCGATATTAAATATCTGTAAAGAACATGAGATAGATAGTTGGGAGATTGGAAAAATAGTTCGAAAAAATGACTCAACAATTAGTAAATTTTTGCCAGAAATTTTAACTTAAATTTTTTAATCTTTTTTTTAAATGAGTTTTAAAAATTATTTTTTATACCCAAATGAAAAAGTTAGGTGTAATATAATAAAATTACCGCCGAATTATATCGGAAGTTTAAGTATTAAGATTTAACTTTTTATTCAATGCCCTTTGCAAATAATCAAAGAATTACACGTAGACGTAGTTCTGCTGGCCCTACTCCTCCAAAAAGACCAACAGGTAATAATTTTGAATCAAGCGGAAGACAGGCTCAAGGTCCAAGACCTACTTTTTTGACACTAAGGGATCATGGGAAAGTTTTTGTCGCTGATTTACCTAATTTGTCCGATGGTCAATTAGCGCATATTAGTAAAGAAGCTAATGAAGTTTTAAATAGTTTGGAAAAAAGGCTTAGTAATCTCGAAAATGAGCCTAATGTTAGTAATCCTGAAAATGATACTCTGATAAAAGCCTCTACCAAAAGAGATGTCACACTGAGGTTTATTAAATCAATAGAAGAAGAACAAGAGCATAGAAAGAATAATCCTGCTTTACGAGATGCTGCATCTGAATCGTTGCCGAGAACTTTTCTTGAGGTTGCTAGGCATAGATTGCCTGGGGCAACTTTTGACTCACTACTTCGAGAAGCTCTTGAAGCTTGTGCAGTTGATGAGAGTTCTGTAGAAAATCAAATTATTGATGAGCCTAAAGAAACTGTAAAAATCATGGATATACCCTCTTCCAGCACAAATGCCTCACTTGTTGTTAATATCGATTCAAGTAATGATTCCAAGAATGGCTCTATTTGATTCAAAACAAGAGTTAATAATTTTAAAAGATCAAAAGAATTCAAAAATTAATCTTCCCTCAGAGAAGGATCCTATTTTATGTAATCATTGCAAAAGGACTTCATCTAATGGTGTTAGATGTTTAGGAATGTGTGTAGCAGATAATGATTACTAAAATAGTTAAAATTTATATATAAATAATCTGATTTAAATAATTAATAAATCCATTTAATTTTATTTTTTAATGGGTATAAGGTATTATTTATCAATAAAAAAAGATTATTTTTCTAAATATCAATAAGTAATTAAAATTTTATACACTATATTTGAAATTGAAGTTCTTCGAAAACTTCAAAATAAAATATGTAAAAAAATTAAATAAGGTGACACTCAGATTCGAATAGGGGATATTCTTTTATGAAGAAAGCTATTGATTTAACTGGACCGATAAAACCTCTCTCTGGAAAGATTGTTTTGATAAGGTATGAAAAAGATGGAACAGTTCTTAAAAAAAATATTGCTTATTCTGCCGTTGCAAAAAGAGGATCTAAAAGAAATCCTTACTTGAAGGAAGATGATTTGATATCTGTTAAAAATAGTTTTTTTGGAAAGACCACTGGAGTATTAAAAGAGGTAACAGCTCCATTTGTTGGAATTTATTCAACAAAAGAATTAATAGAAGGTTTTAGTAACTAGTTAAAAAGATTATCTTTTAAATCTGATAATTTTGATTTATTAGAAAGAAATAGGATACTAGGATTAAGTTATTTAAAATCTAATAAACTTGCTGTTCACTTGCTGTCTAAAGAATGAGTTCTAAAAATGTATAACAAATATACAAAACTCAAGTGTTTGGAGGGGTTTATAGCAAATATTGCTACAAAATTGAAAAAGGCGGCACCCAGATTCGAACTGGGGATAAAGGATTTGCAATCCTCTGCCTTACCACTTGGCCATGCCGCCGAAAAAGATTCAATTGAGTCTTTTTATGATCTTAACAGTAAGATGTATCATTCTATATTATTCATATGCAATGGTCATGGAGAAGATGTAATCGCATCAGAAATAATAAAAAGGTTACTAATAAAAATAAAAAATAAAAAAATTGAAGTTTTGCCGTTAGTAGGAAATGGAGACGTATTTAATTCCATAAAGTCAAAGAATTTTCGTAAAATAGGATTTTTAAAAGAGCTGCCAAGTGGAGGTTTTAGTAATCAAAGTCTGAAGGGATTTGTGCTTGATTTGTTTGCAGGATTTTTAATTGATAATTTAAGAAATTTTCTACTTATAAAACAGAAGTCAAAACATAACTGCAAAATTATCGCAGTAGGCGATTTCTTGCCATTATTTTACGCTTGGAGTTCAGAATGTGAATTTAGTTTCATTGGAACACCCAAAAGTGACCATACTTGGAGTAATGGGCCAGGTTGGGATTTAAGCGATTTTTATCATAAGTTAAAAGGTTCTGAATGGGATCCATGGGAAATGTTTTTAATGAAATCTCCAAGATGTAAAAATTTAATTATGAGAGATAAAATTACAGCTAATAATTTGAATAGAAAAAATATTGATGCAAAATATTTTGGTAACCCAATGATGGATTTTGTTAATGCAAAAAACGAAAAGATATCAAATATTATTTCTTTTAAAAGGATTATTTTATTAGTTGGAAGTAGATACCCTGAAGCTCTTAAAAATCTTGATATTTTTCTTTATTGTTTGCAAGATTTTGATTTATCAAAGGATTTGGTAATACTTTTGCCTTTGAGCATTAATGCGAATGTGATTCAAATTCAAAGTTATTTAAATAAATATGGTTTTATAGAACAGAGTAAAGTTAAATTTCTAATTGATGAAGATTCAGTATGGAAAAAGAAAGATCAATATTTAGTGATTGGAAAAGGTAAATTCAATGCATGGGCCAATATGGCTGAAGTTGGCTTGTCTAATGCAGGAACTGCTACAGAGCAAATTGCTGGCCTTGGAATTCCATCTCTTTCTCTACCGGGAACTGGCCCACAATTTACAAAATCATTTGCAAAAAGGCAATCAAGATTATTGGGTGGTAGTGTTTTAGTTTGCAAGAACAAAAAAATTCTTTTAAAACGTTTAAGTTTACTTTTGAAAGGAAAAGTTGATAGGTTAGAACAAGCAAAAATTGGAAAAAAAAGAATGGGGGAATCTGGTGCGAGTAAGAAAATTGTAGATGCCATAAACCTTCATTTGTTATCTTAGTAAAGGGCACTAGCTCATTAATTATTAATTCTTTTATGTATCCAATAAATGATCGGCAATATCTAAAAATATGTGCAGAAATAGCAAAACTTATGAGTATAAGCTTATCTTCTGCTAAGAAGAAAGTAGAAATTCAAATTGCAAAAGAAGGCTCGAAAACTATTCAAGAAAAAATACAAGTTGCCCAAAATGTCTTAAAAATTTGTGAAAAAAATGATGGAGATAAATTAAGTTCTTCAAGAATACTTGATAAGCTTATGGAAACTATTGATGGTGAAGATAATTTTTTAACTGAAGATTGATTCTTAATGTTCAAATATATTTGAGAATTTTAGTATGTCTAAATCAGCATGTACAGAAACTGTTTCGAAACATTTTTGAGCTAATTCATATCTATTTTCTCTTTCTAAGATAACTTTTAATTTATGCATAGCTTCAATTAAATATCTAACATCATTTGCTGCATAATCTAATTGATCTTTTGTTAAATCTTCGTTGCTACCCCAATCACTACTTTGCGAGCTTTTGTCAAGTTCTATACCTATCAATTCATTAATTAAATCCTTTAAACCGTGTTTATTTGTATAAGTTCTTGCTAACTTACTAGCAATTTTTGTACAAAAAATATTTTTTGTATTAATTTCAAGATTGCATTTTAGAGCTGCCACATCAAATCTTGCATAGTGAAAAATTTTAGTAATTTTGTCATCTTCAAGCAGTGCTTTTAAATGAGGTGAAGAAGATGTATTAAGTTCGATCTTTATACAGGATGTTCTTTTAAATTCATTGCATATTTGTACTAAACAAAGTCTATCTCTTCCATGAATTAAACCCATTGCTTCAGTGTCAATAGCTAGGTAGGATGACTTTTTATAAAGATTGTATAAATCTGCTGTTAAATCGCTATAAAGTAGATCAATATTTTTATTTTCAATAGTCATTTTTAAAAAGTATTTAAAGAAATTTAAGATTTAGAATACTTGAGATTTTATTTGATTAAGAATTTTTGTCTAGTAGAGATATTTTACAGAATAATTCTTAAAAATTATAATATGATGTAACTTAAATTATTTATTCTCAAGTTACTAGAAAAAATTTATTTAATGTCCTATTCCTTAAATTCAACATTATTGCTGACAATTCTCTTAGCCATAGGATTATTTTTTTTTCTTAGGGCTTCCAGTAAAGATAGAACAACCGTTGTTGAGATTAAATCTTCTCAACGGCCAATTAAGGTTTTAAATGGTTTATGTGAATGGCTTAATTTGAGGGGATGGAGGCAAACAGGAGGGGATTTTGAACAAAAAATTTTAATATTCAAGGGTCAAGTTGTTTCGAGTAAATTTTTAGCAATTTTTTTAGGTTTTCTTGGCGGATTTGGTTCTTCTGCTTTGGGATTAGTCATTATTCAAATAAATCCTGAATTAGGTTGGTGGCCTATTCTTTTGGGATTAATTGGTGGCCCTTTGTCTGGAATTGTTTATTTAAAAAAATCAGCAAGAGAGGAGAAATTTGAATTAAGGTTGATCAACGAAAATGAAAATGATTCAACTTTCATGAGACTAAGAGCGCATAGGGATGAATTAATCTCTTTAGAAAATGAACTTGGAGAAAAACTTCAATTGAAAAGTGACGGTTCTTTATTTAAAACACCTATTTAGCATACTTTAAAATTTTATTTGATAATTTTTAATCAAAAATATTATTCTCTATACAAAATTTCTCTAACTCTTTATCATTATACCAATCTTGGGGTTTTGTAAAAATTGATGTTAGAAATTCCTCTCGAGAACCTTTTTTAGCGTTATATCCGTATTCCCATCTGGCTAAAGGCGGCAAGGACATTAATATAGATTCAGTTCTGCCATTTGTTTGTAGCCCAAAAATCGTCCCTCTATCCCAAACTAAATTAAATTCGACATATCTACCTCTTCGATATAGCTGGAATTCTCTTTCCTTCGATGAATATGTTTGAGAAGCTCTTTTTTCAATAATAGGCAAATATGAAGGGAGGAATGCCTGCCCACAGTTTTCCGCTAAAGAAAATAAATTATCCCAATTTAAATTAGATCTGCCAATATTTTGTGAAGCTTTTGATGCCTCTCCATTTTGATTATTTCCTCTATAAATATTGCCTGAACCATCTTGATAATCATAAAAAATACCTCCTATGCCTCTAGATTCATTTCTATGCTTCAAGAAGAAATATTCATCACACCATGGTTTGAAAACTTTATGCAAATCTTGATTAACTTTCTCACAAGCTTTTTTATGCTCATTATGAAAATTCCTTACATCAGAAAGATAAGGATAAAAAGGGGTTAAGTCTGCACCTCCCCCAAACCACCAAACAGGACCAGCTTCGAAATATCGATAATTCAGATGAACTGTAGGAATATAGGGATTCTTAGGATGCAAAACCATAGAAGTTCCCGTAGCAAACCATTCATGACCTTTTGCTTCGGGCCTTTGAGAGATTATAGATTGAGGTAGTTCTTTTCCCTTTACTTCCGAGAAATTTACGCCGGCTTGCTCAAAAATAGAACCATTTTTTAACACTCTTGATCTTCCACCACCACCTTCGTCTCTTTGCCAGGATTCTTGTGTAAATTTTCCTTTGCCATCTACATTTTCAAGTCCTGAACAAATTTTGTCTTGTAGAGTTAATAAGAGATTTTTAGTTTTTTCTCTCGAGTATTTAGGAGGTTCTTTCAACATGTATTTAGTAAATCTTGAAGAAAAATTTTTTTTGGTTATTTGTAAGTTTCTCTTTATAATTTCTCTTAGGGGGCCCTTATTGCCTATTATTTGATAGTTCGACATAGTTCTTAATCTTTTAAAAAGTCGACTACCTTGTCAAAGTATTTAAAAATTTAATGACCAAAATAGAAGATGCGAATTTTGCTTTACAAAAAGTTCTAGATGCTGGATCACAAAAAAATGTAATTGAATTAGCTTGGATTAAAAATGTAAGAGTAACTATACCGAGAGTAATAGTAACATTATCATTACCATCGTTTGCAAATTCTCAGAGGGATAGAATTGTAAAAGAGGTTAGAGAAGTACTACTGGATTTTGAAGATATCGATGATGTGCAAATAGAGATAGATAATAATTCTTCCAAAACAGAATCTCAAAATCAAAGTAATGTTCCTGAGTTGCAGAAGATTGATGGGATTAGGCATATCATAGCTGTTAGCAGTGGTAAAGGTGGAGTTGGAAAAAGTACTATTGCAGTAAATCTCGCTTGTTCTTTAGCTAAATTAGGCTTAAAAACAGGTTTGCTGGATGCGGATATATATGGACCTAATACTCCATCAATGATGGGAGTAGCTGAACAGAATCCAAAGGTTACAGAAGGTAGTGGCAGTGATCAAAGGTTAATACCAATACATAAATATGGAATTTCATTGGTATCAATGGGCTTCCTCATAGAAGAAGGTCAGCCAGTTATATGGAGAGGACCAATGCTAAATAGTATTATCCGACAATTTTTGTACCAAGTTGAATGGAATAATCTTGATTTTTTGGTTATTGACTTGCCTCCAGGAACAGGAGACGCTCAAATATCCCTTTCTCAATCCGTGCCTATTTCTGGTGCTATAGTTGTCACTACTCCTCAACAAGTATCTTTGCAAGATGCAAGGAGGGGATTAGCAATGTTTAAACAACTTGGAGTACCTTTACTGGGAATTGTAGAAAATATGTCAGTATTTATTCCGCCAGATATGCCAGGTAAAAAATATGAAATTTTTGGTAAAGGTGGTGGACAAACATTAGCTAAAGAAAATGACTTGCCATTATTGGCTCAAATTCCTATTGAAATCCCTCTCGTTGATGATAGTAATAAAGGTGTACCAATCTCAGTAAGCCAGCCCAATAAAGAAAGTTCTGTTTTATTCGGTAATTTAGCTCAATTAATTAAGAATCAATTTGTTAATAGTTAATTAATGTTTAAGAGAATTTCTTTATTAAATAACAGAGGATTTTTACAAAAAAAAGACAACTTTAATAGAGGTTTTTTATTTTCTCCACTACTTATAATTCCCCTCTTCTTAGTCATTATTTCGGGAATATTAATAAAAAGTATTCAGGGTGATCTTTTAGTATCGAACTATTTAGGCCATATCCTAACTGGTTTTTTAGGTTATTTTTTAGCATTTTTTATTTCTTATATACCCTTAGAGAGAATTAGAAAATATGTGGTTCTATTTTATTTGTGTACTTTAATATCCTTATTACTAATTTATTTTTTTGGGATTTCAGTTTCTGGTGCCCAAAGATGGCTAAACTTGGGCATTTTTTCTTTTCAGCCTTCAGAAGTAGCTAAACTTAGTACTGTTTTAACTCTTGCTTTAGTACTCGACAAGAAAATAATTCTAACAATAAGAGATTTAGTATTGCCCTTATTAGTAGTAGTTATTCCTTGGTTATTAATTTTCTTTCAGCCGGACTTAGGTACCTCATTAGTTTTACTTGTTTTGACAAGTGTGATGCTCTATTGGTCGCAAATGCCCATAGAGTGGATTTTGATATTAGTGTTTTGTATTATCACATCTATATTATATCTAACCTTACCAACTCTTCTTATTTTCTGGATTCCAGTTATAGGATATCTTGCTTATAGATCTTCAAAAAAGAAAATTATTTTTTCTGCTCTCGCTATTTCGTTCCATTTATTAGTGGCAAAATTTACACCAATTTTGTGGCAATATGGCTTAAAAGAATATCAAAAAGATAGGTTAGTTTTATTTTTAGATCCAAATAGAGATCCATTAGGTGGCGGCTATCATTTGATACAGAGTCAAATTGCAATTGGTTCTGGAGGATTATTTGGGACTGGTTTGCTACAAGGTAAGCTGACTAATTTGCAATTTATACCTGAACAACATACTGACTTTATATTCAGTGCTTTAGGGGAGGAATCAGGATTTGTGGGGTGCACTATAGTTTTATTTTTGCTCTTTTTATTAATAAAAAAACTTATTAATACTGCATCAATTGCTAGGACTAACTTTGAATCTCTAATTGTTATTGGAATAGCCTCAACTTTTATATTTCAAATAATTATTAACTTATTTATGACTATTGGATTAGGACCAGTTACTGGAATCCCCCTTCCTTTTATGAGCTATGGTCGAACATCATTAGTCACTAATTTTATATCTATTGGATTTGTTTTATCTATATTGAAACGTTCTAGATCACTAAGAAGTTGATGAAATCACAAATAACTATAAAAAAAATTCAAGAGCTTTTAATTAAAGAAGTTCAAAGCATACATGTGGATGATGATACATCCAGAAGAATGTGGTGGGCTTCTTTAGAAGTTATTCAAAAAGATTTCTTATCTCAGAATTATAAACAGGGGGGGATATGGGTTTCCTCCCCTTTGCCAGCTTTTAATGATAAAAAATTTTTAAATCAACTTCATGGATGGCTTTGGTCTCCTGAGGGGTTTCCATACTTTCAAAATGAGAATGCAGGTTTTTTACCAGTCAATAATTCAGAAAAGATAAAAAAAGATTTCGACTTAGTTAGTAATTATAAAGTCTTAAATCTTTGTCAGGAAGATGGCTATGAACCTTTTTTAATGATAATCACCCCAAACTTTCAATGCGTATTGTCAATTGTAGGAGAAAAAGATAAGAAAATTCTATTAATGAAGTGTGATGAAGAAAGCCTAAAACTTTCAATTGAATTAATGCATTCAAAATTAAATCAAGAAAATTATGAGGAAGGAGTAAAATTTCGTAATGCAATCAATAATTTAGGTAACCTTAATATTAATAATCAATTTGAAAAATTATTTTGGCCAATATTATCGGCAAAATTAGCAAATAATACGCCAAGCCATAATATACAGAATTCTGTAAAAAATGATGAAAAAAATGTGCAAATATCTGAAGCAAAATTATTACGCGCAATTTCTCATGAAGTAAGAACTCCTTTGGCAACAATAAGAACTCTAATAAGTTCTACTTTAAAAAAATATAAAATGGATGAATCAATGAGAAATCGTTTAATTCAAATAGATAATGAATGTAATGAACAAATTGATAGGTTTGGTTTAATCTTTAATGCATCAGAATTAGTTAGTAATGAAGTGCCATCATTGAATAACTTGGCGAAAATTAATTTAGCCGAAATTTTCAAAAAGCTTGTTCCTTTGTGGAATAAACAATTAAATCGACGTGGTATTTCTTTGAAGATAGATATTCCTAAACAACTTCCACAAATTTTGAGTGATTCTGAAAAATTAGAACTAATGTTAAGAGGGTTAATTGATAAAAATACTAGAGGATTAAAAGAAGGTAGTACATTGATTTTAGAATTAAGGCCAGCTGGTCAAAAACTCAAACTTCAACTCAAAGTACAAAAATCAGATAATAATCAAAAAGAATTTCTAAAAAAAGATAATAGTTCTGATATTGGTCCTGTTTTAAATTGGAACCCTCAAACTGGAAGTTTACAACTTAGTCAAAATGCCACTCAAAAGTTGTTAGCTAGTTTAGGAGGGCATGTAACACAAAGACGTGATACAGGTTTGACAGTATTTTTTCCGATTTCAGATGCAAAATGAAATGAGAATTAAGTTATACATATATTAAATAATGTAGAAAATTTCCTATTAAATTTGAATTTTGCAAAATATGAATGCTAATTTCTTATTAGAAATAACTCAAAATTTAGGATGACTGAAACTTTAGTTGGTCAATTTCCAAAGCATATAGGAAGTACTGGGGGTTTATTAAACTCAGCAGAAACCGAAGAAAAATATGCCATCGTATGGAAAAGTTCAAAGGAACAAGCATTTGAATTGCCCACCGGCGGAGCGGCTATTATGCATGAAGGTGATAATTTAATGTACTTCGCAAGAAAAGAACAATGCCTTGCATTAGGGACACAATTAAGAGCCTTCAAACCAAGAATTGAAGATTTTAAAATCTACCGAATTTTCCCAGGTGGCGATATTGAATTTTTACACCCAAAAGACGGTGTTTTCTCTGAAAAAGTAAATGAAGGCAGAGAGAAAGTAGGTCATAATCCTAGAAGAATAGGTGAGAATCCTAATCCAGCTGGTTTGAAATTTACAACTAAGAATACTTTTGATTAACTTCCTTAAAGTTGATATAAAAGAAGAAAATAATTATAATTTGGGCTGACATTATTAATATGATCAGCTCAAAGAAAGATAGTTTTTTAAAGGCTTATAAAGAAGGTAAAAATTTTATACCTATCGTTGAAACTTGGCCAGCAGATTTAGAGACTCCATTATCGACTTGGTTAAAATTATCTTCAAAAGATTCCCATGGTGTTTTTCTTGAATCTGTTGAAGGTGGGGAGAATTTGGGTAGGTGGAGTATTGTTGCAACTAAACCTCTTTGGGAAGCCGTTTGTTATGGAGAAGAAATAGTTAAAACTTGGAATAATGGCAAAACTGAAACACATAAAGGTGATCCTTTTGATATATTAAAAAGTTGGACAAAGGAATACAAGTCAACAATGCTTGATGACTTACCATCAATTGGACAGTTATATGGATCTTGGGGTTATGAATTAATAAATCGAATAGAACCAAGCGTTCCAATAAATGAAATACCAGAAAACAATATCCCCTATGGTTCCTGGATGTTTTTTGATCAGTTAGTTGTTTTTGATCAAATAAAAAGATGTATTACTGCAGTGGTTTATGCAGATACAACTTCTTCAAAAGAATGTTCAATTGAAGAGTTGTATCTAAAATCAATTTCTAAAATTCAGAAAACTAGAAATTTAATGAGAGTTCCTCTAAAAGAAAATGAGTTTTTAGATTGGAATGAAAATGAGAATTTGAATTTAGATCTAAAAAGTAATTGGGAGAAAAAAGATTTTGAGGATGCAGTTCTCTCTGCAAAAGAATACATAAGAAAGGGAGATATCTTCCAAATAGTTATAAGTCAGAGATTCCAAACTCAAGTCAATAATGATCCCTTTAATTTATATAGAAGTTTGAGGATGGTTAATCCATCTCCATATATGTCATTTTTTGATTTCGGCTCATGGTATCTAATAGGTTCAAGTCCTGAAGTAATGGTTAAAGCAGAAAAAAATAAAAATAGTCAGATTGTTGCAAGCTTAAGACCAATAGCTGGCACAAGACCTAGAGGTATTGATAATCAACAAGATTTGGAATTAGAAAAGGAATTATTAAAAGATCCAAAAGAGATAGCTGAGCATGTAATGCTTATTGATCTTGGGAGAAATGATCTTGGAAGAGTTTGTGAAATTGGTACTGTCAAGGTTAAGGATTTAATGGTTATTGAAAAATATTCACATGTTATGCATATAGTTAGTCAAGTTGAGGGAATCTTAAAAAACAATGCTGATGTATGGGATTTGCTCAAAGCATCCTTTCCCGCTGGGACAGTAACTGGTGCGCCAAAAATAAGAGCAATGCAATTGATTAAGCACTTTGAAAAAGATGCTAGAGGACCTTATGCTGGTGTATACGGATCTGTTGATATTAATGGTGCATTAAATACAGCAATTACGATAAGAACCATGATAGTTAAACCCTCAAGAGATGGTAAATATGATGTATCAGTGCAAGCAGGAGCTGGAATAGTTGCTGATTCTTTTCCTGAAAATGAATATCAAGAGACGATAAATAAAGCAAAGGGGATACTAAAGGCATTAGCCTGTTTGGATAAATAAATGAGTCAAAATAATCTTTATAAAGGTTTTGAGGTGGAACTTTTTACTGGTTCTTTAAATTCTCATATTGGTGTTTCGGCTGAAATTGAGAAACAATTTCCTGATTTTGTAAAAGAACCAGATAATAGAAACGTTGAATACATAACAACACCTGAAAAAGACTACAGTTCTTTACATGAGAAATTAATAACCCCAAGAAAAAAGTTAAGGAAGTGGCTAAATACTAAAAATTTAACAATCATTCCTTCATCCACTCTTTGTTTTAAACACGATATTCAATTTCAAAGATCTGATATTGACAACGTCTATCATCAATTTATTCAAGACAATTATGGAATATCTATTGCAACTTCAAGTGTCCATATAAATATAGGAATAAATGATTTAGATAAACTTTTTACAGCTATAAGACTTATAAGATCAGAGGCTGCTTTATATCTATCATTAAGTGCTAGTTCACCGTTTTTAAATAATAAAATTACGAATAATCACTCTCAGAGATGGATCCAGTTTCCTAAAACACCAAGTAGGGTACCTTTTTTTATAAACCATAATTCTTATATCGATTGGATCGAGGAAAATATAGCTAATAAAAATATGCAAAATATTAGGCATTTTTGGACGTCAATCCGACCAAATGGTCCCCAAAGACCTTTAATTCTTGATCGTTTGGAATTAAGAATTTGTGATTTTGTTCATGATATTAACTTGCTTCTCGGGATAACGGCCATGATAGAACTAAGGATTTTAAATCTTTTTGAAAATATAAATACCTTAGATCCTATGAATGCTAGTACTTTTTCTATGGATGAGTTATCAGAAATATGTGATCAAAATGAAATTAATGCTGCTAAAGATAGTCTGAATTCAGAGTTAATTCACTGGCAAGATGGCAAAAGAGTTATTTGTAGAGAGTGGATTCAAAACTTATTATCAGATTTGTCATCCACAGCAGAAAATTTTGGTATGAAACATCTTTTGCATCCTATTTATAAAGTCCTTGAAGAAGGTAATCAATCTATGAAATGGATAAATCAATATAAAAAAGGTCTTTCAATTGAGCAAATAATGAAAATTTCTATCGAAGATATGATTAGGAGTGAATGCGAAAATGTTTGATTATCTAAATAAACATTTGATCTGAACATTTTTACTTATGACATAATGATGTTATGGAATCTTTTCGACAGATAAAAAATAATAACGTGGATCTGATAAGTAACAATGATCCACTTGATAAAAATCGTCTTTTAATAGAAGATCTATGGGAATCTGTACTTAGAGAAGAATGCCCAGATGATCAAGCAGAAAGATTAATTCAGCTTAAAGAATTAAGTTATTCAAAACAAATTGATGGTGATAGTTCAAAAACTTTTAAAAATGAAATAGTTGATATTGTAAATTCTATGGATTTAGCAGAATCCATTGCAGCAGCAAGGGCGTTTTCATTGTACTTTCAACTCGTGAATATATTGGAACAAAGAGTTGAGGAAGATAGATATATTCAAAGCTTTACCAATAAGGATGTTCAAAAATCGCCCGATAATCTTGATCCTTTTGCTCCAGCATTGGCTAGGCAAAATGCTCCAGTAACTTTTAGAGAATTATTTTACAGGCTTAGGAAATTAAATGTACCACCAGGGAAATTAGAAGAGTTATTGCAGGAAATGGATATCCGTTTAGTTTTTACTGCACATCCAACTGAGATAGTAAGACATACGATTAGACATAAGCAAACAAGAGTAGCAAATTTGTTAAAAAAAATACAGGTAGAGCAATTTCTAACAAAAGAAGAAAAAAATTCTCTAAAAACCCAATTAAAAGAGGAAGTAAGACTTTGGTGGAGAACAGATGAATTGCATCAATTTAAACCATCAGTTTTAGACGAAGTAGATTATGCCTTGCATTATTTTCAACAAGTTTTATTTAATGCGATGCCTCAATTGAGGTGCAGGATCGCTGAAGCACTCACCGAAAATTATCCAGATGTTCAGTTGCCCTCCGAATCTTTTTGTAACTTTGGTTCTTGGGTAGGATCAGATAGGGATGGTAATCCATCGGTCACTCCTGAGATAACATGGAGAACTGCTTGCTTCCAAAGGCAATTGATGTTGGAAAGATATATTATTGCGACATCTAATCTTAGAGATCAATTAAGTGTCTCGATGCAATGGAGTCAAGTCAGCTCCTCCTTATTAGAGTCACTCGAAACCGATAGGGTTAAGTTCCCAGAAATCTATGAAGCTAGGGCAACAAGGTATAGATCAGAACCTTACAGATTGAAATTAAGTTATATTCTAGAAAAATTAAGATTAACTCAAGAAAGAAATAATTTATTAGCTGATAATGGGTGGAAATTTGACTTAGAGGGAGAAATTGATAATAAAAATCTAGATAAAGTTGAAAACTTATATTACAAATCAGTCAATGAATTTACTTATGATCTCGAATTAATTAAAAATAGTCTGATTAGTACAGATTTAACTTGTGAGTCAGTAAACACCTTACTTACTCAGGTTCATATTTTTGGATTTTCTTTAGCTAGTTTAGATATTCGTCAAGAGAGTACAAGACATAGTGATGCTATACAAGAGCTTACAAATTATCTTGATTTATCTGTGCAATATGACCAAATGTCTGAGGAAGAGAAAATTAAATGGCTTATAGACGAATTAAACACAAAAAGACCTTTAATTCCAACTGACGTAAACTGGACAAAAACTACAGAAGAAACTTTTTCAGTTTTTAAAATGGTTAAGAGACTGCAGCAAGAATTTGGAAGTCGCATTTGTCATTCTTATGTAATTTCAATGAGTCATAGTGCATCTGATTTGCTTGAAGTTCTCTTACTAGCAAAAGAAATGGGACTTCTTGATCAAAATTCACAAAAGTCAAAATTATTAGTTGTTCCTCTTTTTGAAACTGTAGAGGACCTTAAAAGAGCACCAGAAGTAATGGAAAAGTTGTTTAAATTAGATTTCTACACATCATTATTGCCAAAAGTGGGAGAATCTTTTAAACCTCTGCAAGAATTAATGCTTGGATATTCTGATAGTAATAAAGATTCGGGGTTTGTTTCTAGTAATTGGGAAATTCATAGAGCCCAAATAGCTCTTCAAAATCTTTCAAGTAAAAATAATATATTGCTAAGACTTTTTCATGGAAGAGGTGGTTCTGTAGGGAGAGGAGGAGGGCCAGCCTATCAGGCAATATTGGCTCAACCGAGCGGTACTTTAAAAGGACGAATAAAAATAACAGAACAAGGTGAAGTTTTAGCGTCTAAATATAGTCTTCCGGAACTTGCTTTGTACAACCTTGAGACTGTTACTACAGCGGTAATTCAAAATAGTTTGGTAAATAATAGACTTGACGCTACTCCAGAATGGAATCAATTAATGTCAAGATTGGCAGAAACATCGAGGTCTCACTATAGAAAATTAGTGCATGAGAATCCTGATTTGTTAAATTTCTTTCAAGAGGTCACTCCAATAGAAGAAATAAGTAAATTACAGATATCCAGTAGGCCTGCTAGAAGAAAAAAAGGTGCAAAAGATTTGTCAAGTTTAAGAGCTATTCCATGGGTATTTGGTTGGACACAAAGTAGATTTCTTTTGCCAAGTTGGTTTGGAGTAGGAACTGCATTGTCATCTGAATTAAATTCAGATCCTCAACAAATCGAATTATTAAGAGTTCTACATCAAAGATGGCCATTTTTCAGGATGCTTATATCTAAGGTAGAAATGACATTATCTAAGGTGGATTTGGAAGTTGCTAGATATTATGTTGATACTCTTGGAAGTAAGGAAAATAAAGATTCTTTTGATGATATTTTTGAAGTAATTTCTAAAGAATATAATCTTACAAAATCTTTAATACTTGAAATTACTGGTAAAAATAAGCTCCTCGAATCTGATAGGGACTTAAAATCATCAGTAAGTTTGAGAAATAAGACAATCATCCCATTGGGGTTTTTGCAGGTTTCACTTTTAAGTAGACTAAGAGATCAGACAAGACAACCCCCAATAAGCGAATTTATTATTGATAAAGATGAATCTAGAAGAGCTTATAGTAGAAGTGAACTATTGAGGGGGGCACTTTTAACTATTAATGGAATAGCAGCTGGTATGAGAAATACAGGTTGATAATTGCAATATTTTTCTAAAAAGAAACTTGTTCTTCCAGAAGGTTATTTTGTTAACTCTTCGCAAATTCCATTAGCTAAAGAAGTTAACAAACTTTTAGCTAATTGTGGTTGCGAGACATTTCCAATAAAACCTCTTTCAGAGGCTATTCAAAAAAGTAATTTCTTTTTTACCATACAAAGTGAATTAAAAAATAAATTATTTGGCTTTGTAAGGGTTACCTCTGATAGAGGATTGAATGCTAACTTATGGAATTTAAGTGCATTACCAGGGATTAATCAGCAACTTTATTATTCAATATTGCTTAAAGAAACTCTTGAAAAAATAAATAGAGAAATGCCTGGTTGCAGTATTTCTGTACAGGCTCCAGTATCTTCATTTCAAAGTTTAGAGGCTCATGGATTTATAATAGATCCAAATGGAATAAGAGTAATGGGATATAAACTTTAAAATCATTTTACGAGCATGGAGGGATTCGAACCCCCGACTCTCAGAACCGGAATCTGATGCTCTATCCAACTGAGCTACATGCCCTTTAATTTTTCAATTTCTTTAAAGAAAATCTAAATATTTTAAACTTAGCTAATTTAATTAATGAATGCACAAAAAAAATTTTTTTAAATAAATTAAAAATTAAAAATTTTCGGAACCATAAAAGTTTTGAAATTGATTTAAAAGAGCAAAGAGCTATTGTTCTTGGCTGTAACGGTATTGGTAAATCAAATTTACTTGAAGCTGTTGAATTTTTAAGTCAATTAAAGTCTAATAGAGCATTAAGCGATAAAGATTTAATAGAGAATGACAGCGATATGGCTGTAGTCATAGGACAGATAAATTTTAAAGACGATTTAAAGTTAAATTTATTCCGAAAAGGCCCTAAAAGAATTTACGTCAATGAATCAATCTTGAAAAAACAGAGTGAAATAAAGAATTATATTCGGAGTGTATGTTTCTGTTCTCATGATATAGATATAGTTAGAAGTGAACCAAGTTATCGAAGAACATGGATTGATAAAGTTGTATCTCAGCTTGAACCAGTATATTTTGACCTTATTAGTAGATTTAACAGGCTTTTAAAGCAAAGAAGTCATTTTTGGCGTTCGGAAAGTTTTTTAAAAACCCAATCCACAGATATTGTTGAAAGCTTTGATGTCCAAATGTCAATAATAAGTACAAGAATTTTTAGGCGCAGAAGAAGGGCTTTATTAAAAATAAAACCATATGTTGAATATTGGCATAATCATTTAAGTAAATCCAAAGAACAAATAGACATAAATTATCTTTCGGGGATACAAAATATTAGTCCAGAAGAAGAAGAGGAAGAAGTTATTAGTAAAAAAATAGCAGAACAACTCTTAAATCAGCGTTCAATAGAAGCATTGACTGGTAAATGTAATTTTGGCCCTCATCGTGATGATGTTGAGTTTCTAATTAATAATGTTTCAGTTAGAAAATATGGTTCGTCAGGACAGCAAAGGACTTTTATCTTGGCTTTAAAGATGGCAGAACTAGATTTATTGACTAAAACATTAAAAGTCCCTCCAATACTTATATTGGACGATGTCTTGGCGGAATTAGATTTAACCAGACAAAATTTGTTATTAAATTCTGTTGGCAAAGATAGTCAATGTTTTATAAGTGCGACACATCTAGATAAATTTAATCAGTCTTTTTTAGGTTCTTCACAAATGATTCATTTATAATTTAAAAAAAAGATATGATTTTTAGCTAATCTTAAATTTATATAAGTTTCTTAAATGGAAATCCACAAAAAAAGTCAAATTTTAAGTTCGTTTGGTGATCACCAAAAATTAACTCATCAAAGTAAACACCTTTTGTTGGAACTTTACAGATGCGATTGCGAAAAATTAAATGACGAGTCCTTTTTGCGTTGTACTTTAAACAGAGCTGCTAAGTTTGCAAATGCAACAGTTTTGAATTTGATTAGTAATAAATTTGAGCCTCAGGGGGTTACGGCGATTGCATTACTGGCTGAATCTCATATTTCAATACATACTTGGCCTGAATCTCATTATTCTGCAGTCGATATTTTTACATGTGGTCAAAATATGATGCCTGAAATAGCTAGTCAATATTTAATTGAATCTTTGATGGCTAAAGAACACTCTTTGCGTGTTATTAAGCGAAATCCACCATCAGCAGTAACTAAACAAATCAGAACGGCTGTTTAATAGAACATTTACCTATTCAATTTTCCGCTTATTAGTCCTTCAAGATCTAGGCTTGTGCAATTAAATCCTAAATTAGCAAAATATTGAACTAACTCACTAAAATTATAATTATTAAAAAAATGATTTAATTGATCCTTGGGAATTTCTATTCTTGCAGTTGAGCCTTGGCATCGAACTCTAACCTCCGATAAGCCACCTTCTTTAAGGTATTCTTCTGCTTTCTCAACCATTTTTAGCCTCTCACTAGTTATTTCATGGCCATAAGGAAATCTTGATGATAAGCAAGGTTGAGCAGGTTTATCCCACCAAGGAAAACCTAGTGCTCTTGATATATCCCTAATGTCTTGTTTTGAGAATTTAAATTTTGCAAGGGGAGAGATAACTCCTGCTTGTTTTGAGGCTTGTATGCCTGGTCTGTAATCTTTAAGATCATCAAGATTGACTCCATCTAAAACTATCTTGTAATTAAGTTTTTTAGAGAGGTAGGTTGTATGTTTGTGAAGCTCTTTTTTACATGCAAAGCACCTATCCTTTGGATTTTTACTATAACTTAATTGGTCTAATTCCGATGTTTTGATTTCTAAATGCTTTACTCCAATCCATTTTGCTTGACTTTTTGCTTCTTCACGAAGAGTATTGGCTAATGCAGGAGAAATACCAGTTATTGCAATTGCTTTGCTACCTAATTGCTCGAATGCTAATGATGCTACTAATGTACTGTCAACTCCTCCGGAATAAGCAATACAAACATTTTCAAGATTCTTAATGTATCTTCTAATTGTATAAAGCTTTTCACTTTGTTCATCAGAAAGAATTTCTAGTTGATTGAACATGTTAATTACTTTAAAATTCAAATTACATATAAATAGTTTGAATTTATTATTAAATCTTTAATAGTATTCTTATTTATATATTAGATTAAAATTATTAATTTTGTTCAATTGGCGAATACGAATAGAAATAGAGGAATTGGAATTGTCACTGCAAGTGACAGTCAAGAAAGATCAAAAGGTCAATTACATATTTAT
>CACBHP010000010.1 GCA_902539115.1 uncultured Prochlorococcus sp.
ATCAATTATTTCTACAAAATATCATTTTATAGTTGTTGTAGTTTCTGGATTCTTGGCAACACTTTCTGAAAGTATTATTGGTGCTAAATTTCAAAACAAATTTAAATTAAGTAATGAATTGGTAAATGCTATTCAGACAAGTATTGCTTCTGTTTTTGCTATCTTTGCTCTTATTTTATATTCATATTTTTTAAATTAATAATATTTGGAAAGACCTAAGATTCCCTCCATTTTGTAAGAATCTCCCAGCTTTTAAGTCTTTGGAAAAGCCAGAAATGACCTTCGGAATTTAGATGAATTCCATCATGCGTAATCCAATTTTTACTCCTTTTATCAGAGTACATTTCTCTAAAAGTAGGGAGAAATGGGACATTCTGATTGAGGCATACTTCCTCCATTCTCCTTTCATAAGAATTACAAAAATTATTTGAGTACCATAGACATCCTGCGAACGGCATTTTGCTTTCGTCAACTGGCGTCAAACCAATAACAAATACATTTGTTTGAGAGTTCATTTCATTAATTAGCCTCTCTAATCCATATTCAAATCCATCTATATCTAATTGATGTCTTCCATTTATCTGACCAATTGCTGCAGTGTCGTTAAGACCTACATTTAGTAGGATTGCTTTAGGTTTATTTCTTCTCGTTTCTCCTCTAGATGACCATTCTTTTTCCCATCTAGATGAAACTTTTTCTATCCCATCTCCCCTAACGCCAAGTTGATATATAACTGGCCCATTTTGGTTATTAACCCAATCTTTTCTAAGCCTCTCACACCATCCACCACCCTCATTATCTCCCCATCCATAAACTGAGCTATCTCCAATTACAACAAGCTGTTTTGGTAAACTAATCACTATAACCGGAAAAAAATAATTACTTGATTTAACAAATTATTCTTACAAATCAAGTTAAACTATTTTTGATTTTACCATTTATTAATTCGCCAACTATTGCGATGGAACTATAAGCTATCAAAACTATGGTGACTTCTTGCCATGCGAAGGAACTTAGTGATTCTTGCAATTGCCAACCTAGACCAACACTTCCAATAACCCCAACAATTGCAGTTTCTCTAATAATAATGTCAGATCTATAAGCGCAATATGCTAAGTAACTTTTTGCTTGTTGAGAAAATAAACCTAAAAGCCAACTAGTCTTTTTTGAGATTCCTAGAGATTTCATTGCAATATAATTTCTCTTGTCTTGGCTATCTAGATTTGTAAAAAGTAATTTGCTAGTAATACCAGCGTTGTGGAGACCTAATGTTAAAGCTGCTAAAGATAAAGAAGGATTATTAAAAGTTAATAGAGTTAGAAGTATTACAGGCGTAGGTATTAAACGTAATAAAAATGCAAAAATTTTTATAAAAATTTTAGAACTATTGTTATTAAAAATTCCTATTACTAATGGAGGTAAACTAATTGCGATTCCTGTTGATAAAAGACTTAAAATTATTGTTTCTAATATAAGTTTTAAGAAATCAAATAATCCTAAATCTGAGCTTGATTTAAATAGAGAACTAACGGAATTAAAATTTTCAAAATTATTATTAAAAATAAAATAAAGAAAATATAAAAAAGAAAATAAAATTGTTATGAAAATAACTGCAATAAAAAAAATAGATAGGATTTTATTTGTAGTATTAAATTTTAATTTTTTGAATATTAATCCAAAAAGAATTATCAAAATTGCCAAAGACCATAAATAAGTCCATAACTCTCTAAAATTAAAAGTTTGGAAAGATAAAAAAATACTGGTACCTATTCCTCCAATCCCAAAAAGTCCAAAAATCACAGTACTTCTTATTGAACACTCTAATCGATATAAACCAAAGTTTTTAAATGTATTTAATATTGGATTCCATATTAAAGTTAGTAAAGAAGAAAATTTAGGTGCATTTATTTGGTTTATAGATTCAAAACTTTTGTAGTCAATAGTTTCTAATTGTTCAGCAAAAACTTTTGAATTTACAGCAATATAAGGTATACATATAGCTATTATTCCTATCGAAAAATTTATTCCATATATTTGCATTAATATTATTCCCCAAACCACTTCGTGTATAGATCTAATTATTGTTAGAAAAAACCTTATTATGCGGTAGAAAAAATTTGGAATATTAAAGATTTTATAAAAAATATTTGAGGAAATTATTCCAAAAATTGCCCCAAAAATAATACTTACTAACCAACTAAAAAAACCAATTAAAATAGTTTCATTTAATCGCTTAATTACGGTAATAATAATTTCATTATCGATCTTGGGATTAAATGCAGAAATTAAGAATTCTTGGAATAATTTAAATCCTCCAAAATGAATATTGTTTATTAATTGATACCCTAGAGGTATACATACCAAAATTGGAAGAAAAGATAATGAGGTATAGTTTAATTTTAATTTGTTCAACTAATTAATATATTTTCTCTAAATGAATCTTCTTTAAATTATTTCTTTTGATATTGAAAAAAATTTTACCATCCCTTATTCCAATAACTTTATCGAAATCGTTCAGCAAATCTAATCTATGTAATGCAACTAATGCCGTCTTTGGGGATTTTTTTGTATTATTTTTATCTACATTTTCTAGCAGTAGGTTTTTAATTGTTGTTATCAATTTGGGATCTAAATTATTAAAAGGCTCATCTGCAAGTAATATATTTGATCCTTGAATTAATGATCTAGCTATAGCCACTCTTTGTTTTTGCCCCCCAGATAGTTTTCTGATTTTTTTGTCGTAAACAGAGTTATGAAGTCTACATAATTGCATATATTTATGCGCCTTCTTAAAAGAACTTATATTTAGCAAATTTTTAAAAGCGAAATAAAAATTGTTTTCCGCTAGTAGTCCACAATTGACATTTTGTTCTGCAGAGAGATCATCTATTAATCTTAAATCTTGCCAAATAGTTGTTACCTTACTTTTCTGCTTTCTATTTAATTCCTCAAAACTTTTATTGAATAATTTAACCTCACCTTGAGTTGGCTTGATAGTGCCATTAAGTACTGATATAAGTGTAGTTTTTCCTGAACCGCTTTTACCTAAAAGTGCAATTTTCTCCCCTGAATTTATTTTTAAATTTATTTTATTTAGAATCAGATTATTTTTGTATTTATAAGATATATTTTTTAATTCTAGGAGAGTATTATTCATCTAATTTTATTTAATTCCCTCCCGATTTCCTCTATATTTTTATACTGTTTTGCTTCTGCATTTATAAATCTTTTTGCATTGAACATATCTAAAATCTTTTTATGTGATTTTTGCTTTATATCTAAATTTAAAATTACTGATTTAAGTTCGTTTGTAAACCCTTCTCCGAATCTATTTTCAAGATCCCCTTGAGCGACCCAATGATAGTCAACATATTCTGGGGTGATCCAGAATAATTTTAAATTACTTGTTCTTTTGGGATTATTTTTAAGATTGTTTTCCCAAACTTGTTTATTTAAAGCTCCAGCATCAAATGCCCCGCTATTAACTAAAGCTATAGTGGCATCATGACTACCACTAAAACCTGCTTTTTCCCCTTTAAAGTGTTTAATTTCAACCCCTGCTTGATTTAAAAAATATTCTGGCATTAATCTTCCAGAAGTTGAGTTTTCAGAGCCAAAAGTAAATCTCAAATTTTTTAGTTTTTTAAGTCCTTTAATGTTTGAAATTGGTTTAAGTTCTAAATTTTTGTTTACTATAAAAACACTTTTAAATTCCTTATCGATATCTCTTTGAGCTATGACAATCGAATTAGGAGTTTGTAGTCTGGCGTGAACTCCTGATAGACCGCCAAACCAAACTAAATCTAAATCTTTAGTTCTAAATCCAGTTACTGCTGCAACATAATTAATAACAGGAATGTATTTAACTTCTACATCAAGTTGTTTGGATAATTCTTTTGAAAATAAATTAAATCTTTTGTCCAAAACATCTTGGTTTTGATCAGGTATTGCTCCAACTTTTAAAACTTTGGGATTTGATAATACAGGTGATGAAAAAATAGAAAATAATAGAGATGAACTTAGTAGAAAGTTTTTTAAATTAAACATAACTTGATTTAATTAATAGTATTCAGAGATTGCTTTTTCAATCCTTTGCAGTCCATCTTTTATTTTGATTTCTGAAGCTGCACAAGATATTCTTATACATTGATCATGCCCAAAAGCTTTCCCAGGTACAACAACTAATCCGTAATCTTGAAGAGCTTTATTGCAGAAATCAATAGAAGTAATTGAGGAGTTAGGTAATTTTGGAAATGCGTAAAATGCTCCATTAGGTTCTTCAATATAAATCCCATTTATATTGTTAAGGCCCTCATAGAGAAGTCTTCTTCTGTGATCATAATGGCTATTTATCATTGAGAAAAATTCATTATTAATTTTTAAAGCCTCTAAAGCACCTTTTTGAACGAAAGAGCAAACATTACTTGTACTTTGACTTTGTAATGCTGAGGATGCTTTGATTACATCTTTGGGACCTACTAAATAACCTATCCTCCAGCCAGTCATAGCCCATCCTTTCGCAAACCCATTTATTATAAAAATCCTATCTTTTAAGTCATTTGCTAATGAAGATATACTGTAGTGTTTAAATTCTTTTTTAAGGATTAGTTCGTAAATCTCATCAGAAAGAATATTGATATTTGGATTTTCTCTAGCTAAATCGGCAATTTGTAATAATTCTTCCTTTGACATAACTCTTCCAGTAGGATTATTAGGAGAATTGATAATTATAAATTTAGTTTTTGAAGAGATTTTAGACTTCAAGTCTTTTATATTTATTTTAAATCCATCTTCAGCAGAAGAATTTGCAAAAATTGGCTCCCCACCCGCTAATCTAACCATCTGGGGATAACTCAACCAATATGGAGAAGGAATAATAACTTCGTCTCCAGTATTTAATAAGACTTGGAAAAGATTATATATTGCCTGCTTAGCACCATTTGTGACCATTACATTTTCAAATTCATAATTTAAATCGTTTTGAATTTGAAGTTTATTTGCAATTGCTTTTCGGAGATCTAAATTCCCCGCTGCTGGCCCGTACTTTGTGAATCCATCAAATATAGCCTTACTTGTAGCCTCTATAACTTCTTTTGGGGCATCAAAATCAGGTTCTCCAGCACTTAAATTGCAAATGTCTACTCCTTCTGCAGATAATTGATTTGCTTTAGCACTTATCTGCAATGTAAGAGAAGGCTCAATTGAAAGTGCCCGATCAGATAAATTAACTTGAATCATTGACTTATGACTTTTCAAATATGACTTTTAATAATGACAAATGCATAAATTAAGAATAAATAAAACTATCACACTATGGTTGAATTTAGTTCATTTTCTTAATCTATTTTATTTTCATGTTTTGAGTTCTTAAGATAAAAATATTTAAAGTTTTATTTTCGGTGAAAAGGTTAGTAATTGGGAGAGGAAGTGTATTTGCAGATTTGTTAATAATTGGTGAGGCACCTGGAGCACAGGAAGATTTAGAAGGAAAACCTTATGTAGGTAAATCTGGGAAGCTATTAAACGAATTATTAATACAAGCTGGGATTGACTATAAGAAGGATGTTTATTTTTGTAATGTAATTAAATGTCGTCCACCAAATAATAGAAAACCCACTGCAAGAGAAATTAATATTCATAAACCTTGGTTATTACAGCAAATAAAGCTAGTTGATCCAAAATTTATATTACTTACTGGTTCAACTGCTATGAGAGCTATTTTAGAAGTTAAAGATCCTATAAGTAATTTAAGAGGTCAATGGATTAAAAAAGATGGGAGAGAAATTATGGTAATTTTTCATCCATCTTATTTGTTGAGATTTCCTTCAAAAGAAATCAATAAACCTTACCATCTAACTTTGAAAGACCTAGAGAATGTAAGTGGTAAACTATATGCCGTATAATTTAGTGAAATCCTTTTTGAATATCAAGATTTTAATGTCATTAACTCAATCAAAAGAGGTTAATAGTCTCTCCAAAAGGTATTCAACTCATATTGAGAGAAGGATAACTAGAACAGTAATGGTGGGTGATGTCGCTATTGGAAGTGATTATCCAGTAAGAGTTCAATCGATGATAAATGAAGATACGATGGATGTCGAAAATGCTTACTTAGCTATCAAAAGACTTCATGATGTAGGTTGTGAAATAGTAAGACTAACTGTCCCTTCATTAGCACACGCAAAAGCAGTAGGAGATATAAAAGCAAAATTATTGGAAAATAATATCAACACCCCCTTGGTGGCTGATGTTCACCATAATGGTATGAAAATTGCAATGGAGGTTGCAAAACATGTTGATAAAGTAAGAATTAATCCTGGATTGTTTGTGTTTGAAAAATCAGACCCTACAAGAACTGAATATACAGATGAGGAATTTGAAACTATTAAACAAACAATACTTAAAAGATTTACCCCTTTAGTAGAAGTTTTAAAGGCTGAAAACAAAGCTCTAAGGATTGGAGTTAATCATGGGTCTCTTTCTGAGAGGATGCTTTTTACTTATGGAGATACTCCATTAGGAATGACAGAATCTGCTATGGAGTTCGTCAAAATTTGTGATGAGCTTGATTTTCATAACATAATTATTTCTATGAAAGCTTCCAGGGCTCCGGTCATGATGGCAGCTTACAGGATGATTGCAGATAGGCTTGACTCTGAAGGATATAACTACCCCTTACATTTAGGAGTGACTGAAGCTGGTGATGGTGATTATGGAAGGATTAAAAGTACTGCTGGAATTGGAACGCTTTTAGCAGAGGGATTAGGAGATACCATTAGGGTTTCTTTAACAGAAGCCCCAGAGAAGGAAATACCAGTATGCTATTCAATTTTGCAATCTTTAGGATTAAGAAAAACAATGGTTGAATACATCAGTTGCCCTAGTTGTGGGAGAACTCTCTTCAATCTAGAAGAAGTTGTAGACAAAGTTAGGAACGCCACTTCACATTTGACGGGTCTAGACATAGCAATTATGGGATGTATTGTTAATGGGCCAGGAGAAATGGCAGACGCTGATTATGGTTATGTTGGCAAAGGCAAAGGAACTATTGCCTTATATAGAAGGAAAGAAGAGATAAAAAGAGTACCTGAAGATGAAGGGGTTAATGCTTTAATCCAACTTATTAAGGATGATGGGAAGTGGATTGATCCTTAAGGATTTGTCAAATTTTTGAAATTATAAATAAAATCTTTTTATAATTAAAAATATCGATTTCTTTGAAGATAAGAAAATTGCTAAAAAAAAAATTTATTATTCTTTTTGCGACAACCTTTTCTGGTTTGTTTTTAAATAATTTTGCAGAAGCAACAGTCTTAAATAATAGTTATAAAGAGGTAATTGATCATGTTTGGCAAATTGTATATAGAGATTTTCTTGATTCAAGCGGTAAATTTCAAAAATCTAATTGGATTAATCTAAGAAAAAAAGTTTTATCAAAAACTTATTCAGACAGCAATGAAGCATATGATGCGATTAGAGATATGCTTTCTAACTTAAATGATTCTTATACAAGATTTTTAGAACCCAAGGAATTTAATCAAATGAGAATCGATACTTCTGGTGAATTAACTGGAGTTGGTATCCAAATAGTTAAAGATAAAGAATCTGATGATTTAATAATTATTTCTCCCATAGAGGGCACCCCTGCATTTGATGCTGGAATTAAAGCTAGAGACAAAATACTTTCTATAGATGATATTTCTACTGATGGGATGAATATCGAGGATGCTGTGAAATTAATAAGAGGACAAAGAGGAAGTAAAGTAAAGCTTGAAATTCTAAGAGGTTCTAAATCCTTTTTTAAGATTTTGTCAAGAGAAAAAATTGAATTAAAATCTGTATCAAGTAAAGTCAATGAAACCAAAAAAGGCTTATTAATTGGCTATGTAAGGATTAAACAATTTAATGCAAATGCATCAAAAGAGACTAGAGATGCTATTAAGGATTTAGAAACAAAAAAAGTCGCAGGATATGTTCTTGACTTGAGAAGTAATCCAGGAGGTTTATTAGAATCAAGCATTGATATCTCAAGGCACTTTATTAACAAAGGAGTAATAGTAAGTACAGTAAGTAAAGATGGTTTGAAAGAAACAAAAAAAGGAAATGGTCAAGCTCTAACAAAAAAGCCCCTAGTTGTCCTAGTTAATGAGGGTTCTGCCAGTGCTAGTGAAATAGTCTCAGGTGCAATAAAAGATAACAAAAGAGGAAAATTAATTGGGAAGAAAACCTTTGGTAAAGGTCTAGTTCAATCTATGAGAACATTAGTTGATGGTTCAGGTCTAACTGTTACAGTCGCTAAGTATTTAACTCCGAACGGCACTGATATAAATAAATCTGGAATTATTCCAGATATAGAGGTAAAAATGAATATCAACCCTATTCTCCAAAGAGAGATTGGAACTAGAAAAGATAAACAATATAGAGCTGGAGAAAAAGAGCTGATAAATATAATTAATAGAAAGAATCAGATAAGCGAATTTAAGCCTGATACTACAAACCTTAATGCATTACTAAAAGTTAATATGGAAGATAAAGTATTTTTATTAAATTAATTACTCATATCCAGCATTCTCTTTATTGGCACATAGGCTCTTCTTATTATTTCTGGGTCAAGTTCGATAGATGGGGAATTGTTCTTCAAACAATCTAAAATTTTTTCTAAAGTATTTAATTTCATATATGGACACTCGTTACATTTACAACCTTCTATGTCGGGGACTTCAATAAAAATTTTGTTAGGTTCTTTCTTTTTCATTTGATGAATTATTCCAGGTTCAGTAAGTACCATGTAAGTTTTAGATGGATCTTTACTTACGAAATCAAGCAGCTTACTTGTTGATCCAATAAAGTCTGAGAGAATTAGTAAATTTTGACTGCATTCAGGATGAGCAATTACTTTTGATCCTGGATTTTGATATTTTAATTTTAGAAGTGCTTCTTCACTAAATGATTCATGAACAATGCAGCTGCCTGGCCATAATTTAAGATCTCTTCCTGAATTTTTCTGTACCCATCTCCCAAGGTTCTGATCTGGTGCAAATATTATCTTTTTATCTTGAGGTATCTTTTTAATTAATGAGACTGCATTACTGCTTGTACATATCAGATCACTTTGAGCTTTTACTTCTGCAGTACAGTTTATATAACTTACGACATAGTGATCTGGATTTTCTTCCCTGAACTTTTGAAATTTATCTGAGGGACAATCGTCTGCTAATGAGCATCCTGCGTCAATATCTGGTAATAGGACTGTTTTATTAGGGCTAAGTATTTTTGCGGTTTCGGCCATAAAGTGCACACCGCAAAAAATTATTATATCTGCATCATTATTTGCAGCTTTCCTAGATAGATCTAATGAATCGCCAATAAAATCTGCAATTTCCTGAATCTCTGGAGCTTGATAATAGTGCGCAAGAATAATTGCATTAGCTTTTTTGCAACGCTCCTTAATTTCAGAAATCAAATCCTCTTCGTTTTGAACTGATTTCTGTTTTGCAGTAGAAGTTATACTGGTCAGGATTTAGAATATATCTAAATAGATTATATGCCTTTAAACAGAAAAAATTCTGACAAATTTAAAAATTGCTATTGTTGGTGACTGTCATGGTCAATGGTCTGAATTAGACTTGAAAGTTTTATCGATTATCAAACCAAATATTGTTTTGTTTGTTGGTGATATTTCTGATGGGAGTGTCAAAATAATTAAAAAAATCAATGAGATCAAAATTCCTACTTTTGTGATTTTAGGAAATCATGATAGAGGAAAAGATTCTAAAGGCGAAACTCTCTCAAAGCAGATACGTGTTCTTGGTGAAAAATATTGTGCGTGGGATTTGAAAGTTTTTAATAATCAAATAAATTTATTGTTTGCTAGACCATGTAGTTCTGGCGGCGGCTATTATCTTTCGAAAGAAGTTAAAGGTGTTTATGGACCTATCACCGAACAAGATTCAATAAATAAAATTATCAAATGTTCGGAAAAGACTGTAGAAGATATTCCTTTAATAATTATGTCTCATGCTGGCCCCTCTGGATTGGGCTCAGAACCTAAAAGCATTTGTGGGAAAGACTGGAAATTACCCTCATTAGATTGGGGAGATAGAGATTTGTCTGTGGCTATTTCTCAAATACAAAAGAGAAGAAAAGTTGATCTTGTAATTTTTGGTCATATGCACAATCGGCTTAAAAGAAATCTTGGTTTAAGAGAGATGTTTAAAATTGATAGCAAAGGAACAATTTATTTCAACACTGCTGTGGTGCCAAGATATAAAATTGATGAAGATGGGAAATCACTAATTAATTTTTCATGGATTGAGTTTAAAAAAAAGGGATTAAGTCATGTTTCTCATCGATGGTATTCAGAGTCTGGTGAAATTCGTGAAGAAGATAAATTTTTTTAGGATTAGATATTCTTGTTCATATTTTAAGTATTTTTGGGCTTTTCATATCTTGAAAATAATGTTTGGGACAAGATATAACCCGCAATTCCTGCGGCTGTAAAAGCTAAACCATTTTTAAATAAAGGTAATAAATCATTTGTTCTGGATATTATCGGTGCCAAACCAAAAATTCCAAATAACATTCCCCATAAAGGAGAAAGAAGAGCTAAAAATCCGATTGATATGACTTGGCCTTCTTTTCTTGGAGCAGATGCAAAACCTGCTACTAAACCTCCAAGAATAGATGTACATAAAGTCCATATATATTGCTCTTTGGGTAGGCCAGGGACAACTTGGCATCCTCCTCTTTCGAGGCAAATCTTTACTGAATCAATTGCATCCAATACTGCACCATCCTCACCGTGATCTTTAACATAATATTGGTTACCAAATCTTGTTTGAAGTTCAACCCAAAATAACCTCGGCATAAAATTAAAATAAGCCTCTCCGACGTTAAAGTTCAGTAAATTTCCCCCTCTAGGATCCGCAACTATCAACAAACTTGTCTCATCTAAATCCCAATAGTCCTTTATTGCGCTACCAGGTGAACTCTCAAACTGAGATAAATATTTAATTTTCCACCCACTTTCAATTTCTAGATTGTTGAGCTTTTCCTCTAAAGATTTTTTCTGATTAGGGCTTAATGTTTTAGCTAAATCAATTACTGGTGTTTTTTCTTCTGGTAAGAGATTTGGATTACTTATAGCGAAAACGGGTTTATGTGAAATTAAAACTACTATAGATAGAAATATTCCTAATAAATAGTTAATCTTTGAAGGCATAAATAAGTTTTATCTCTTTATATTTTCGCCGATGAATAGCTTACCCGCGAATAATCCAGATTGGTTAGTAAAAAAAATAATAAAAATGGGTGGGACTATAAGTTTTTATGACTTTATGAATTTTGCATTAAATGATCCTATAAATGGTTATTACGGCAGCGGTAAAGCTGAGTTAGGCGTTCGAGGAGATTTTGTCACATCACCCTCTTTATCTGATGATTTTGCTTTTTTAGTTGGAAAACAAATAGAAGATTGGTTGATTCAGTTCAAAAGTAGTTTTTTATATAATCAGAAATTAGCTGTAACTGAATTTGGAGCTGGAGATGGAAGCTTTATGAGTGGATTAATTAAATATTTTTTAGAAAACAGCAAGAATTTTTTAGAAGGAGTTTCTTTTGTAATTATTGAACCTAATGAAGGGATGGTAGAAAAACAAAAAAATAAATTGGAGGAATTTTTGAACTTAGGTATTGATATTTTATGGAAAGGTTTGGATGAAGTAGAGGAAAATAATATAAATGGAATAGTTCTAGCAAATGAGGTTTTGGATGCTTTGCCAGTAGAGAGAATAACCTTTTCAAAAGGAAAATTATTTCGACAGGCAGTTTCTATAGAAAAAAAATCTCATAAATTATTTTTTGATGTAATGCCAATTACAAGTGAATTGGAAAAAAGTTTTGAACTTGCTAGAAGTGAGTTGAGAATAACTATTCCACCTGAAGATGCTCTTGAAGGATGGACGACAGAATGGCATGTAGATAACTCAAAATGGTTAGAAGCTATTTATGGGAAAATCAATAATGGTATTTTATTGATAATTGATTACGCTAAAGAAGCTAAAAAATACTACAACTCTAAGAATTCTGATGGGACGATAGTTTCTTATGAAAATCAAAAAATAAAGAATAATGTCCTAGATTCTCCTGGGAATTGCGACTTAACATCTCATGTGTGCATAGAAACTCTAATTAATGATGCAGAGACTCTTGGTTTTAATACTGTTGGAATAACTAAACAAGGAGAGGCTTTGTTGGCACTTGGATTAGCAGAGAGACTTTATGGAATACAGAAGGAATTTAAGGAGAATTTATCAAATGCTCTTTTAAGAAGAGAGGCATTACTTAGACTCGTAGATCCTTTATGCCTAGGAGATTTTAAGTGGTTTGTTTTTAATAAGTTTAAGGAGAAGGAAATGAATATAAATTCAACCTTTTTGCGTTAAGAAAAAAACTTTAAAAATAATGAATCCTCTACGTCATCATATATATCTACTGCACCAATTTTTGTCGGTAATATAAATCTCATTTTGCCATCACGAACTTTTTTATCGCCCATAAGTATTGTAAGAACATCTTCTTTATTTATTTTGGGGGTCTCGGTAGGAAGATCGTAACTCCTCAAAAGATTCTTCTGTCTTTCTAATTCTTCTTGAGACCATAACCCTTTCTCAATTGCTATTTTCCCCGCAATATTCATACCAATTGATATTGCCTCACCATGAAGAAATTTGCCGTATCCACATAAATTTTCAATAACGTGACCAAAAGAATGACCATAATTCAATATTGCTCTAATACCATTTTCATGTTCGTCTTGAGAAACAATATGAGACTTTGTATTTATTGAACTATTGATTATCCTAATTAGATAATCATTCTTGAGATTTATAAGTTCATTCTTGTTTTTTTCAATTTCTAAGTATTCGAAAAGTTCTTTATCTCTTATTACTCCGTACTTGATTACTTCGGCCATACCTGCATTAAATTCTCTTTTGGGCAAACTTTTTAAAGTTTCTGGATCAATAAAAACTGCTTTAGGTTGATTGAAAGCTCCAATTAAATTTTTACCTTTTGGATGATTTACTCCTGTTTTCCCTCCCACAGATGAATCAACCATTGATAATAATGTGGTTGGAATCTGAATATATTCGATACCTCTCAGCCAAGTAGCAGCTGCGAAACCACTTACATCTCCAACAATTCCTCCTCCAAGGGCAATAACTATTGAATTTCTATCTAAGCCAAATTCAAATGCAACATCATATATTTCACTTAAGGTTTTTAAGTTTTTATATGATTCTCCAGCCTTGATAAGGAACATTTTGGCCTGAAATTGATTATCTTTTAAATTATTTAGGAATTTTTCTCCATACAAATTTGATATTTCTTCATTTGAAATTACAAGTATTTTTCTCTTTTTTGTTATTCCAATTTTTAAGAGCTCTTCGCTGATATTATTCAATATCCCTGCTTCTAGAGTAACTTCGTATGACTTATCACCTAATGGGACTAATATTTTTCTCTTATTCACAATTAATTACCTAGTTAAAATTTATAAATATTTGGTATTAAATACTTTATATATTAGCAAAATCTTAGCTCTAGATACTTAAAAATTCAGTTGTTAAGAATTAGAAATGGTAATAAAATCATTCTATGAGTTTTAAAAAAAATATAAACGATATTAAGAAAAATTATTCCCTAGGAATAATTGGAGGTGGTCAACTGGCTTTAATGTTAACTGAGGCAGCAAAAAAAAGAGATTTAGAAGTATGTGTGCAAACAAAATCTTGTAATGATCCTGCTGGTTCAAAAGCAGATCATGTCATAGAAGCTGATCCTTTAAAGATAAGAGGTAATAAATCATTAATTAGTGAGTGTGAAAAAATAATTTTTGAAAATGAATGGATAAAAATTGATAAATTAAATTTAATTGACAATAACGATATTTTTGTTCCAAGCCTTAATGCAATTAAGCCATTAGTAGATAGGTTTTCTCAAAAAAAATTAATAGATAGATTGAATATTCCCTGTCCAAATTGGATGAGTATTGAAGATTTTAAAAATCTCTCGGATGAGGAAATCAAGAATTGGACTTTTCCTCTAATGGCAAAATCGAATAAAGGCGGATATGACGGCAAAGGGAACAGAAAAATAAAGACAAAAGAAGATTTAGATTCTTTTTTAAAAGAATCTAAATCTGATGAATGGTTAATAGAAGAATGGATAGAGTATGAAAAAGAAATAGCTCTTGTTGGTTCAAGAGATAGGACCGGTAAGATAAGATTTTTTCCAATCGTTGAGACATTCCAATCAAACCACGTTTGTGATTGGGTTCTTGCACCTGCGATAACTGAATATGATTTGAACTTATTTGCAATAAATATTTTCTCTTCAATAGTCAATGAACTTAATTACGTTGGAGTTTTAGCCATTGAATTCTTCTATGGAGATAATGGTCTTTTAATTAATGAAATAGCTCCTAGAACACATAACTCAGCTCATTTCTCCATTGAAGCTTGCACTTCAAGTCAGTTTGATCAATATGTTTGCATTTCTTCTGGAATAATGCCACCTGAAATTAAAATGAACTGTGAAGGGGCAATTATGATAAATCTACTGGGATTAAAAAAGAATTTCCCAATCTCAATGGAAACGAGAATTAAAATGTTATCTGAAATTGAGGGTTCTAATATTCATTGTTATGGCAAATCTCGAGAAATTCTGGGAAGAAAAATGGCTCACATTACATTTCTATTAAATGGTAAAACTCATTCAGAAAGATATGATGAGGCTCAAGTTTTATTAACTATGGTAAGAGACATTTGGCCATCTCCAAATGCATAAAAAAATAAGTTAAAGTTAGATTACTGGATCTTTGGTTAAGTTCTTCTTTATGTGCTCTGATCTGACTCTCTTTCGACATGAGGAGACTGTCGTGATGCGGTAGTAAACCGATCTTGTAATCGGAAACGAAAGCCCACTTTGAATCCTCTTCTGGCATTTCCAGGTCGATGCAGCAGAGAACTGACGGGGATCCGGTTTTACCTATCAAAATGCATGCTATAACAGGCTTTTGATAGGTATTTTATTTTTAGGAATAGCTGGAATGTTTTTATTCTCTATGAGCGTAAATAATTTGCTTGCCAAAATACTTGACGATCCATTTCTAATACACTTATACTAATAGTACATATGTATTATTAATTAATGACTTTAGGAGGAGCTAATGTTTGGACTAATTTTTCTTACGGTTATCGTAATGAGTCCCCAAGTGGTTGGTTGCTTAGCCCAGACCGCAGCAGATTAATTTTATTTACAAGGAATAATAAATCTCCAAGAAATAGTATGAGAATTTTTGCTCATACATATTATGCAAATGATCTTGGTGAGCCAATGGCAATTAAATCATCAACTCAAATGTATTTGGATAATGCTTGGGATAAATGGCATGACCTTCAATTAGAGGGTTGGACTTTTGAAGAACTTGAATTACCTGAATCAGTATGACTAACTTAAATCCAATCAAAAAGAAACTATCAAAAGCTGATAGAAAGATATCTATACAAGACCCATCAAAATTATTAGCAGAATTTTTTAATGGTGTTGTCATTGAACTCGATGAAGAATATAAATATGACTCATAAAGAATTGATAGATCAAGTTTCCGCAAATCTATTTAAGCAAAGTGGAAAGTTAGAAAGCAGAAGATCTTGGTTGGCAATGAGAAATTATCTTGAACAATTAGACAGCGAACAACTTAAATCTATGCTTAAGGCCCACGGATGATTTAAAAACTTTATTCATGAATTATTTATTTGGTTTTAATTTTTTTCTTAATTCTTAGCAAACCGTAAGTTGCAAAGCCAACCAAAAACATATCTAAGTAAATATGCCAAGTAGGAAAAATCTGGTGTATTAATTCCATTAACGTTTTATTGCCACTTGCCAATAAGGATAATCTAAATTTGATTTTTCTCTAATCAATTGTAATTTTCTAGAATTTATTTTTACTACTATTCCATCTGTTGGATATTTACTGAAAAGCTTCCCTTCTAGCCATTGTTTTCTAAATACTTCAACTTGGCTCGTAAAGTTGCATGAAATATCATGAGGGATCGTGAAGCCAAGCTTTGAAAGACTCTTTTTGGACTCATATTGGTTAAGTGTTGAATTAAGTATTTGAAATGCGCAGAAGCTAAGACTATCAGAAAATCCTTCTTTAGCTCTTAGAAATCCAGAAGCGATTCTCTGGGAGATATTTGGACTTTGGTTGGGTGCGTATAATTCACCTCTAACTTGAAGAACTCCTCGCAAAGGAAGATTATTGGGGATGTCTTGGACTTTAATAAGTTTACTAGTAACATCTGTCCCTTTTCTTGAAATTGCTTTCTCCAAGGTTCCATCCTTATATTGCATGGCAACAGCACAACCATCAATTTTCGGTTCAATTAATAATCTGGTATCTACTAATAATCCTTTCAAAAATTCATCTGTTGAATTCTTTTCTAATGAAGGTAAAACTAGTTTACTTTTCTTTTTAAAGTAATCACAATTAGGGCTTGTTCTTAATAAATTTTTTTCAAGTTGGTCGAACTGCTTATCAGAGATTAAAGAATTACCATTTCTATAATTATCGTCATACCATTCAATTCGTTCTTCTAAATAAGTCTTCATTTAACACGATGGCTTAAGTTTTTGGCTAGGTATCCAACTTGTTTTACCTATGATCCATTTTTCTCTATTTTCATATTTAATAGTCCATAAAAGAAATGAAGAAATTTCTTTTAAAGTTATGCCAATCAAATATCTTGTTTTTGGACTTATTGATATAAATCTAAATAATAATATTAAAAAAATAAGTTTAAACATGCCTTAAATCATTTAAAAACTTAACGTAATTTTTGCGAACTTTTTAATTAATGCAATTCTTATAACCTTCAATCTTTGCTAGTTGATCAATGTTCAAACCTGTTTCCTCAAGCAAAGTTTCTCCTATATCGTCCTTATTAAATTTAGTTAAAGCTCCTTTAGAAGAGTACTTAATACATTGGTTTTTGTATTTTGCTACTTTGACAACAGGAGATAAATAAAAACCAAACAAGATGATAAAAGCTCCATAGGTTACAACTTTTCTGTGGTTTTTCCACCATTCATAAAATTTATTGGACACGGAAAATAAATAATTAATTTCTATTTTAAATTGATTTTCAACAAATTACTTTAGTAATTGAAGGATTGCTTAATTTATTGTTTTTTCATTAATAGATTTAACCCAAGAATAATATCTTGATTTTCTAATCCTTTGCTCTTTAGAGACTAATCTATCCGCAGATTCAAAGGGTGTTTCTCCTTTCTCAACTTTTGTTGTAATAGATATACCAAAACCTTTTGCTTCAATTTTTGCAATGCCACCCTCTAAAAAAAATAAAAAAGACCAACCTTTATTCCATCCTAAATAGAAGGGATTTCGATACATTGAATTCTTTTGGATATATATATTAATATTATTTTCCTTCTCATAGTGTTACTTGTATACACAATTACTAAATAAGAAGTTTACTGCTGATTATTTCTGGAAAAATAATTTAAGTATTTAAATAATTATTTGGAGAAATACTTGACGTCCAGGAGTAGTACATTTATATTAATAGTACTGTTGTATTATCTTTATGACTTCAGGAGTTGCTAATGTTCGGACTTATTTTTATCGTGGCATTCTTATTGACCCCCCAACTGGCTGGTTGTTTAACAAAAAAAGTGGTTTATTAATTTTTTTTGAGAGTTATAAGAAATCTGAATCTCATAACTTAAAAGTATATACTCACCTTTTCTATGCAAATGAATTAGGTGAACCAGCCCAAATTAAAAATTCAAGACTTCATTCTATTGAGTGTGCTTGTGAAACATGGAATGAATTAATTTTAGGAGGTTGGCAAATTGTTACTAATAAATTCCAGTAATTATGATCAAGGTAAATCCATCAAAATGGGAATATCTAAAAGAATCTACCCTAAAACGAAAACGAACAAAGATTTGTATTACTTGCAATCACTTTCGCTATAGCACTACAGGAACTTTTGCTACTTTCTTGATCTGTCCAAGATACGAAAAACGCATACCAGAGGGTGATCATTTACTGAAAGGTTGTGAATATTGGCAAAAAAATAGGACGATATTTTCTCCTGAAGCATCTTAATTATTTTCTAATTGAACTTCTCTAGGTAGAGATATTTAATTATGTAAACAAAGCATTAATTTATACAACTTAGAATTTTTTTTTTAAGTAATTTTGAATCATGATTCAATTTTATTTTTCAATATTTTTATTAGTTGTGCTCACATTTTTTGCACTTTTATTAGATGCACCAGAATTGGCTTCTTTAATTCAAACATTTTAGAAAATAATAAATCAGCATTTTTACGGATTTACTTTTTTATAAGAGAACCGTAGTTTTAACTTGTTGAATAGGAGGGATCTAATGATTGACAGTCCACCAGAGGAGTTAGATTATAAAATTAAATCTAGATAAAACTAATGCTAAATCTGGAATGAATCTCTTATTTGAGATTCATTCCTTTTTAATTTCTTTCTACAAAAATCTGAAATTATAAATATTAAATTTTAAACTAAAAAATCTGTTTATATTAAAAAGATTTGATGCCAAAGTCACTTCTTAGATAGAGGCTAACTTTACCTGAATCCAAAACCAGTTTTTTGTTCTTCCTTTTCTTCCCATTCATTCATAATTATTTTTAGTAAACTTTTAACTTCTAAATTCGAAGCATCGGTATCTTTTTGAAGATTTATACAAATATTTTTAATTTCCTCAAAAGCATTATCGATTAATAATGTTTTTTGATCTGGATTAGCCATAGAATTTTAAAAAGCTCCATTACAATTAAAACCACTGCAGTTAATGATCCTGATAATGTTCATTATGAAATTATGGAATCTTTCATCAAAAAAAAATGCCCAGGTCGTAAATATAGCAAAACCAGAAACAGCAAAAGCAGCATATTGAAGCCAGTGTATTCCAAAGCTGTCTAATCCATTTTTATCAAAATCAGAATTACTCAATTGCTTTTTTACTTATAATAAAAATTTTCTTTTAAAATGGAGAGTTTGTTTTGAACGATAGACTTATTTCTTCTTGAATCTTAGATGTATTAATAGCTTAAATAAACCCTGGAATTATCCACCCAAATAAACCGTAGTTTATTATTAAAGCTAAAAACCCAATCATAGCTAATCTCCCATTTGTTATTTCGGCATTTTTCCAAAATTTACCCATGTAGTTTTTAATATTTTTCGAATTTTTATCTATCAAATAATTTGGTTCTAAGGGTTCCTGCAACCTTTTGATGGCGTATAAAGAGAATTGAATTGTAATTGCGATGATAACAACTATAAAACTAGTAAGAGCATCCATTTTTAGATTTCGTATGTGATCATTTAGTAAGCCAAAGAGTAAATGATAATTGTATGAATCAAACATTTCCTGATTCCGCTTTATTGACAGAGGAAACCTTAACTTGAATTATTAACTAATGTAACATATTTAAAAAAAATAAGTATGAATTCTTACTTTTTCTTTGGATTTGACATTTTTTAGGACTTTAATGTTACATTTATGTGTAAGTTATTTCCAAGAATGTCTTAGTAGAATTGAAAATTAGCTTTAAATTCTTGTTTATTCAATTCAGATAGAGTATTGAATTTTTTTTAGGAATATATATTCAAAGTTATTTAAAAAAAAATTTTAATAATTAGAATTTATTATTTTTGTTTAATTTCTGGAAGGTAGAATTTATTGCCTAATGTATAACCAATTGACATAAGTACGAACCCAATAAGTTGAGGTAAATGAGAATTTGCTAAAGAGATTTTTTCAATCATTTCTCAATCTATAAAACAATATAATAATAAAAAAAATTTAATTTTGTAAATCTATTTTTTTTTTGATTCTTTAATTTCCCCAGATTTTTTTAATGAATTAAAAAGTCTTTCATTTTCTGTTTTCAAATTTTCTAATGCAGATTTTGTGAATTGTTCTTTAGCCTCAAATTTTGCTGAACTTATAACTTTTTTATTAGGAAGTTTTTTCTTCGGTTCTGGATTCATATTAAATAGCTTTTTAAAAATCTTATAAGTTATTTTTTTTGTACTAGGTATTATTTTTTACAATTTTCTGGTTAATAATATTTGTTTACATAAACAAATTAATCTTTATCTTTTGGGAGCCTCAACCATCCAGTAGTCCATTCTGATTTTAGTTTTGCCCATGAAATCCTTTTAATATCTTTTTTATTTTTGGTAGGAAAAATATCAACCCATCTTTCTTCATTTTTACCACCATAAGCTTTAACTTGAAAATGCCTATTACCATTAATAGTCTTTGGTGCTGTCCAACAAAGAGTAGGAGGCCATTTCATGAGAAATTTTCAAAAGTTAAAAAAACTAAAGGTTGCTTTGCCCTTTCAAAACTAAACCATAATATTCAATCGTCCCAAGGATAAGTACAATACCTAGTATTCTTTTAATATTTTTAAATTCAGATTATTTTAAAGAAGTTTTATAAATTTGAGTTAGATATTTAATATTTTCTAATTTTTCCTTTTTTATTTCTAACTATGGAGTGGCAAGATTCTGGATGCCATTCATTTTGTATCTTGCCAATAAAATCATAAATAAATGAATCGGGACATCCAGTTTCTTTTTGAAGTTTTATAAGTTCTTCTTTAATGAATTCATATAGACTGGTTATTACCCCTAAATTTTCTTCTTGGGAGGGAACCCATTTTTTATTCTCCATTAATATTTTTTAAATTATTTTCCTCAATATCGTAATAGGTTATGTCTCCATAATCAGCATCTGAACAACATAAATCTCCATATAGTTCCTCTAACAAATCGTATGCATCTGAATACTTATCAAAACTTTGAGATGTTAATTCGTCATCTTTCCCATCAATTCTAATTATTTTGTAGGTCATATTTTACTTAGATGCAAAAAGTGTTTTTTTTGATTCATAAGATCATCTTATAAATAAAATCTTATTTAGGAGTATTGGTTGGGTAAAGCTTCTGAATTTTATTTTTCTGAATTTCTATTTTTCTTTGATCATATTTTTTTGCCATTATTTTTCTGATAAATAATTGTGGGATAAGCCAGACTAATGCAATAGCTATAGCCATGAAAGCGGGATTTCTCCACGTTAACCTAATAATCTCTTGTATAAATTCTTGATTGAAAATTTCCATACATTAAATTTTGATGATAAAAATATCTTTACTTTCTTTTATAGAATCTTTTGAATATGAAAATTATTATAACCTTAAAAATTCTTATAAGGAATTTTATAAATTTTTTCTTTTTCTAGTTTGTTTTTTTTATATTTGGATTTAGATTATTTTTTTATCTTTTTGTTTAAAGATGCCGACTTATCTTATTACAGGATCAAATAGGGGTATTGGATTAGAATTATGTAGGCAAATTCATAAGAGGGGAGATAATGTAATTGCAACTTGTAGGCAAGCTTCAAAAGAACTTAGAGATTTAGGAGTAAGAATTGAAGAGAATATAGAAATCTCTTCTAATGAATCGATAACAAATTTGTGTAAAAAATTATCTGGAGTTAATTTAGATTGCTTAATTCATAATGCAGGAATTTATGAATTTAATTCTTTCGAAAACTTAGATAAAAAAAGTATTTTGCGTCAATTTGAAGTTAATGCATTGAGCCCAATATGTATGACTCATTCACTTAAACACCTTTTAAAAAGATTTTCTAAAGTTGCTTTTATCACAAGTAGGATGGGATCTATTGAAGATAATTCATCTGGAAGTTCTTATGGTTACAGGATGTCAAAGGTAGCTTTGTCCATGGCAGCAAAATCACTTTCTATAGATTTATCAAATGAAGATATTTATGTAGCTATCTTGCATCCTGGGTTAGTGAGTACAAGAATGACTGGCTTTACAAGAAATGGAATTAGTACTAAAGAATCAGCAAATGGCCTTTTAAAACGTATTGATTCTTTAAATAAAAATAACTCAGGTATGTTTTGGCATGCCAATGGAGAAGTTTTGCCTTGGTAATATCCATATTTTATTTTTAAGAGATTTATATCCTAGATTTGTTAAAAAACTTTTAAATTTTTAACATATTTCTTTCCTTGTTTAATTCTTTTAGTTATCTTTAAAAAAAACATTAGTAAAGGAGGTGATTCATTGTCGTATCTACCGAAAAATGCGGTTATTAAAGGGGCCGTGAATTCAGTATCTTCATCACATTCATCGGTCTCTTTTTCTTTGATTAAGAAAAAAGGTTTTATAATCAATAGATTTATATAAATCAGTCACTTAATACTCAAAAGCTCTGCATCTCATCAAGTTGCAGAGCTTTTTTTATGAATTTAAATATTCTTTCATAATTTACTCTATCTATTTTTTTGGCCGAAGTAAATTAAGGCTAAAAAAGACAAAGTGCTTACCAAGGCGATTAAGTACCACCCAGTTGAGGAGTTGCTAGTTAATTCGGTCATTTATTTTGATTTATCGGAGGAATTGATTATTTGAGTGAAAACCACAATTGTTATTACTAAAAAAACTAAAAGTATGTAAGTTACGTTCATTTATAAAAAAATGCTAATTATCAAAAAGATTATTCCTAGAACTACCGTAACAATTGCTCCATCAACCAATAAGTCTTTCCATGTATAACTTTTAAGCATCCTTGTTTTATCTTCTTCACTCATGAGATTCTTCAACCACTTCCAGTCTAAAAGCTGTGTTAATGCAACACCAAAAATTAAATGACCAATCAAAATACCAATTAGATCAATTCTAGATATATCCTTAGTGATACTTGTAATAATAAAAAAGTTCACTAGCTTTTGTCTTTATTAGATAGGGCTCCACCTTCTTCTTTGTATTTTTCCCAAGCTTCACTTATTTTTGCTTTAGAGAAGTTTTGTTTCCCCTTAGTGAATTGATTTTTGAGATTATTAAAACTATTTGTCAACTCTTTTTTTGTTGGTTCATCAAGAAAGTTTGATGTTAATTTCCATAAATACCAGCTACTAGCTAGTAGAAGAATTAATCCAAGTAATTGCATATTTGTTTTTTACTATGCTACAACTTTTTAAATGGTTTCGATAAATTAATTTATTTAATACCTATAGAATTTTTTTGATGTTAAATCAAAATTAAAACTTTAACCAGTGGAAAAATATCCTATCCAGCAACCATATAGTTAATCCCCCTTCCAAAAAAGCTAGCCAATACATACCATAATCTGAAAACCCCATTTGTTCTTTGACTGTTTTAATTAATTTTTTATGAGTTTGAATGAGATCTTTCATTAACAAAAAAATGTTTTAAAGCTGCTGCATTTCTTGAACTAAAAAACCCTTTCCATAGCAAGATAGACACGTTTTAGTCTCATCTAATGAAATTCTTAGGAAGCCTGCTCCATTACATCTAAAGCAATTTACTTTAAGAGTTGAGTATAGTTTTGATTTAATTTTAGCAGCACGGTTTAAGTAAGAAACAGTTTCCTTACGACCGTTTGCTTGAGCAGCTTTGTTTAAAAGCTTTTTGTAGTTGACTTTAAGTTCTTGGGTATTCATCTTTTAACTGTAACTAGTTTCAGATGTAGGAAAATAAGCAATAAATAATTAAATAAGCTCTATGAATTTACCGTTTATATTTCTTATCTGATCTCAGGTTGAGATTAAATCATTATAACGTATATTTTTTTTAAATGTTTATTGTAGGAGAACTATTTTTTATTTTTAATAAAATTTATAATTGATGAATTAATTTTAAATATCTAAAAAAATTTATAAATTAAAGAGTTTGCTTGAAAAATATAATTTTGGTGAATCAAGGAGACTATCCAGCTTTTTTTAAATTTTTAACTAAAAAATCATTTTCATTAGTAAGTAAATCAAACTTTGATTTCCTAATTTTTTCTTTGATTTCAGTAGTCGGATTTCTTTTAATTTTGTTAATGTTCATAATTTTAAAAATCAATCAAAAAATGACATTTCAAATCCTACTTATCATCAAAACAAAATGTGGATATATTTTTTTAAAAAGAGAAAATATTTTATTTTGCACATAGAAGATTTAATTCAATCAACATATTGTGGAAAACCCTGTTGAAAAACACTAAAAAAGTGGATAACTCTCGGGGAGCATGATCAAAACAAGCTTTTCTGGAATAATTTTTAAGTATTAATACTTCATCAAGAAAAGTTTAAATATAGTTTAAGATGCACCATAATCTATTGTTATAACTGTGGGATCATTACTTTTATATTCATAAAAAAGATTTTATCTAGAAACTAGATTTGAGAAAAAATTAAAAAATTTATTTTTGAATGATGTATCAAATTGACAAATAAAGTTAAGAAAAATAAAAGGAAACTTGAATTTTTGAAAATTTGTCTCATCTGTTTAAATTAAGTCTTGATTCGGTTTTCTCTATGGCAACACTTCCCAAACATAAAATTAATCAAATAGGTTTGTATAAATTAAAAATTTAAAATGGCAGAAGAAAAAAAGGATTCAAAAAAATGTTCTAGGAAGAAAAACATTATGTTTGCCTATGGTTTTATACAACTTGGTTCTAGTTTCTTATCTGCAATAGCTTTAGCTGCGATTGCTTTTGGATTCTGTTCAGTTAAAAAAGAGTCTAAACTTTTTAATAAATGTGTTGCCGAAATTATTGAAGATGGTGGCACTAATTCAGAGGCTGTAAGGTATTGCAATGGGGGCAATTAAATGTCTCTGACAGAATAATTAAATGGATTCGACAAGTGATTTGATTATTGACTCTTTAAAAGAGGAGCCAATTGGAGAGACTGATCACTTTATATGGTTCATAACAGATATTGGTATTGTTGCTTTATTTAAAAGAGATGAGAACTTTGAATCCTATAGTTCGAACGTCGAAATTGAGGCAAATAAAATTGCTTTGGATATAACTAAAGAAGAAAAAGAGTACCTCATAATAAAAGAGAGACATTTGTTCTTGTTTTATTCATAATCTAAGATTTAGTTCTTGATTTAGTAAGATGGCTCAAGGTTAAAGGCCGGCTCCACAATATTGTTTTCGCTAATTAATTCGTAGGTTAGCTCTTTATTTAGAGCATTTATATAAGATGTATAAAGTTTTCCCCAAACAAATTCAAATTCATCTTTACTTAAATTCTTGAAAAGAATTTCTCCTTTGAAGTAAATGTGATAAGAATCATTCATCATAGAAAATTAATCTTACCCTTTTTAACGCAGTGAAATATATAAGTAGTATTAGGTGCTACTAAAAAGAAATTTATATTTGGAAGTCAGAAATACTTTTAGACTATTCGTGTATTCATTTTTTGTTTTTTGAATAATCCGACTGTCTCATCCAGATCCATACACGGCTGAATACTTATATCCATTAACCTTCTCCAGGGGTGCCATTGCTTCCAAATTGTCTCAAGAGAATCAGCACTCACGACAGAATGTCCAATCCCATTTTGAACCATAAAAATCCAAGAATGAACCTCATAGTTTTCAGGTCTGTTTTGGGGACCACCTGATTCGTACCAATTAATTAGCATTTCTGCCCCTTCTTCTTGATCCTCGCCATCTGTAAATTCGTAAGAAATCAAATACCTTTGCATATAGATTATTATTAAAATCTCTAAACTATTTTAACTCTAGATTTAGATATTGCCTCCCAATTTAATTAATGCTATGAAGTTTATAGAAGTGATTGTTTTAAATGACCGAAACATTTGGGAAAATTAAAAAGAATATTTTGACTAATTTATCTTTTATAAATAAGACAATTTTAAAGTATTTTCAAAACCATGATCTGTTCGTATAGCACCAGTTAACAGATAAAATTTGATACTTTTTAAAATACCTTAAATTAGTTACTATATTTGTATTGTATAGATACCAATGATAAATAAAAAGGATCAAAGCGATCCAGTTGATAATTTAGAGTATGAAAAAGTTCTAGAAGAAGAAATAATTAATTCTTACGAAAGTAAATTTCAGAAAGATACTGAAGAAGATAGTAAAAAGATCAAATTTTACAGACTTAAAAGAACTCCATTAGAAATATTAAATAGGTCATTTTTCTTTTTCTTTATTGGAAGTTTTCTTTTCTCTTTGTTTTTAGCTTATTCAGAAAGTAAGTTATGGTTCATACTTTATGTAATAAGTGCATTTTCATGTGTTTTCTATACTCCTAATAGAAAGGCACTTAAAGAATTAATAGCAGCTTGGCCAAATATAGAGGATCTCATCAAAGGGAGGAGTATGTGGAAAAAAGGCAAGTAAATAGATTATGAAACCTTTAAGTTCATTTAAAAAATGGTTATTAAATATCCTTGTGCCTTATATAGAAGGCACCAACAAGAAAAAAGAGGATAAAAAATGAGTTTCATAAAGGTTGGAATTATTGTTGAAATTTTTTTGTTTGTGGGAGTTTTTTTATGGGTTAGGAAACTAAATAGTAAACAAAGTAGGCAACCATCTCTATCAAAAAAAACAATAAAAAATCTTAAATTTTAAAATTTTTGATCAAAAAATAGGGAATCTTTATAAAAAGATCAAATTTATGGGAAAATTCTTTAATTTTCTCTCTCACTTTGTGTATGAAATCGGTTAGAACATCAACATCGTTTTAAAAAAATATGGTTTCTTCCATCCAAGGTCTTTCTCCAATAACCAACCCATTAAATAGTGTCTTAATAGAAAAGAAACTAATAAATGTTGATCAGAAGTTTATTCAACTTGTTTCTTTGGCAGAAGGATTACCTCGTACAGAAGTTATTGAAAGTGGAAGGAATTATTGGAGAGGTGTTTGTAGGAGTTTGATTTTTAGATTTCCAGATGACCTAGAAATTTTAAAACTTGATGTAAGAAGTTATGTAGATAGATCTAAAGGAATAATCCAAATAAGATCTGCAGCAAGATTAGGTCAATCTGATTTAGGTGTTAATCAAAGAAGAGTGGAATACTTGTTTAACCAATTAGAGAAATTTTAATTAATCTATTTTTACAAATTTAAGGTTCTTTTTACTAAATAGTTGTGCTTTAATTCATAAGAATATTTGAAATGCTATGGTAAAGATAATCTTAGTTGGAGTTATTGTGGCACTTGTATATTCTCAACCTGACCTTCGTCTTACCGTCGCTGATTGGTTAAAAGCAGCTTCTGATTTTCTTATTGAATCAGTACAACTAAAACCTTAAATTAATTTTGATGAAGCATTAAATAAGACCTGAGATAGTAACCATTTGTTTAATGCATAGAGCTACGAAAATAAATATTATTATCCTGCTTAATATATATTTCACTTAAACAAATAAATAGTTTTAGGAACATAATAGAAAATTTTTTTGAAATTTTTGAATATTTAACGATAATAAGGGTTATGAGGCTTGGATTATTTGAGTTCTATTTTATTAAAGACTATTTAAGGCCTTGGTTTGGTCTTATTTATTCTTTGTTCTTTCTGTTTTTTTTAGGTGCAATTGGTTATCGAATAACAGAAGGATGGGAATGGAGTGATTGCTTATGGATGGTTCTAATCACAATAACCACTATTGGTTTTGGAGAAGTTCAACCTTTAAGTCCTGAAGGCAGGATCGTAACTGTTTTAGTAATCGTTGGCGGATTGATCTTTATTCAATTTACCTTTCAAAAAGCTGTTAGATTATTCGAATCCGGCTATTTTCAAAGAGTAAACGAATTACGTTTTAAAAGAATTCTTAGAAAAATGGAAAATCATGTAATTTTGTGCGGATATGGGAGGGTTGGTCAGGAAATATCTAACCAAATAAAAACACAAAATATTCCAATTATTGTTGTTGAGAGTGATGAAGATAGAAAAAAGATTGCGGAAGAAAATGGTTTAGAAGTACTTTGTGCTGACGCCACTCTTGATGAGACGTTAAAACTGGCAGGATTAGAAAAATGCAAAAGTTTGGTTGTTACCTTACCTAATGACGCTGCAAATTTATATGTTGTTTTAAGCGCTAAAGGTATAAGAAGCTCTATCAGAGTAATTGCAAGAGCTGGCACTGAAGAGGCAGCAAATAAGTTGAGATTAGCCGGGGCAAGTATAGTTGTAAGCCCTTATATTGCAGCAGGAAGAGCAATGGCATCAATGGCTTTAAGACCTATTGCTATTGACTTTCTTGATCTGCTTGCTGGAAGTGAATGTGAAATTGAAGAATTTGAATTAAGTAATGATATTAGTCTTTTTGAAACTGCAGAGAAAAGATCACTTTCTGAACTTGGGATAGGAAAAAAGAGTGGTGCAAAAATATTAGCCATTAAAGAAAATGAAAAGTTGTTTACTAACCCTGGAGGGAATTTCATACTTCAACCAGGTCAGGTATTAATAGCATTTGGTAGTAAAGAACAACTAAATATTTTGAACGGATTATTAGGAAATCTTGTCGTAGCAGTAGAGCTATTAAAGTAGATAGATCAAGATTCAGAATTAATTGCTAAGTTGATTGTGGGTGGAACAAATCAAATGAAAATATTTAAATTTCTATTTGTAATTCCTGTAATAACTTTAATAATTATTTTTCAAACCTCTTTGCAAAATAGATATCTAATGGCTTCGGATATTAGAGATGGAGAAACAATTTTTAGAAATGTTTGTGCAGGCTGCCATGTAAGAGGCGGATCAATCGTTCTTAAAGGATCCAAATCATTAAAACTTACAGACCTTGAAAAAAGAGGAATAGCAGATGTAAATTCAATAACAATAATTGCCAATGAAGGGATTGGTTTTATGAAGGGTTATAAAAGTAAATTGAAAGATGGAGAGGATAAGGTTCTTGCACAATGGATTATTCAAAATGCAAAAAAGGGTTGGGAGTAAATGAAAAGCTTATTTTTTGCATCTTTTTTATTTTTATTAGCTGAATATTCTTTTGCCGAGGAATTAATTAATTACACAATTACATCTGATTCTCAAGTAAATACTTTAGAAGGTGATTTAGAGGCTAAGGGGAATGTAGTCATTAAGAGTAATGGTGGTAATTTTGAGGCTTATTCTGACAAGCTTACTTTTGACAAGGATGATAAATCTCTAAAACTTATTGGTAATGTATATGTAAAAAATTTAGAGTCTGAAGGAATTGCAATTGAAGAAACATCTGGAGATGAGTTGACCATATTTACTGATACAGGAATTTTTGAATTCAAATCTCAAAATAAAAATAGAGTAACAACAAAAATTAAATTTTAAATAAAGAATTGATATTTAATTGAAACTTTAATTTCTAGCTGAGCGCTTAGTGTTTATATATCAAGAATATTTGGTTATAAAATAATTTGATTTATATATCTTTAAAATTTAAAATACCTTTTGGCTGTAATTTATATTTAAAAGAATCATTTCTAATTACAAAGTGAGCATTTTTAAAAATATCCTTGTTTTTTCTTCTGCTATCTCATTAGTTCTCTCTCAAGAAGCAATTGCTTCAAAAAGATTGAGTGGAGCTGGTGCATCATTTCCTTCGAAAATTTATACCAGGTGGTTTTTTGACTTAGCTAAATCTGGAGGCCCTAGAGTTAATTATCAAGCAGTAGGTTCTGGATCTGGAAGAAAAGCTTTCATAGACGAAACTGTAAATTTTGGTGCGTCAGATGATCCTATGAAAGATTCTGATATAGAGAAAGTTACTAGAGGACTTGTTCAAATACCTATGGTTGGTGGAACTATTGCTTTCGGATATAACTATGATTGTGATTTGAAACTTACTCAAGAGCAAGCAGTACAAGTTGCTATGGGAATGATTAAAGATTGGAAAGAATTAGGTTGTAAATCAGGGAAATTGACTTGGACTCATCGTTCTGATGGATCAGGTACAACTAAAGCTTTCACAAACTCTATGGAAGTGTTTTCAAAAACCTGGACATTAGGCACAGGTAAGTCTGTAAAATGGCCGGCAGGTGTTGGTGCTAAAGGTAATTCTGGTGTTGCAGGTGTTATTCAAAATACCCCTGGCGCAATTGGTTATGTAAACCAGTCATACATTAAAAGTAATGTTAAGGCTGCTGCAATTCAAAATCTTTCTGGTGAATTTGTTACCCCCAATACTGAATCAGGTGCAATAGCTTTAAATGGAATAAATCTTGATGAAAACTTGGCTGGTAAAAATCCGAATCCTACTGCTAAAGGAGCATATCCTATAGCTTCATTGACATGGATACTTGCCTATGAAGAAGGTAATGGTAGAAACACTAAAGCTATCAAACAAGCCTTTAATACATTGTTAAGTGATGAGTATCAAGATAAAGCTCCATCACTTGGATTTGTTCCTTTGAAAGGCGATATTCTTGAGAAATCAAGAGCTGCCGTTGAAAAAATAGGTAGTTAAATTTTTAATAGATGTCAAATTATCATGACTTTCATATACCTTTAACCCCTCTTAAAGTCTTTTACAGCATTTAGTAGTAGATTTATAGAGATATTCTTTTTTTAATGGAAGAGAAATTAACTCTTTTCAAGAATCGCAAAAGATTCGGTATCGAAAAAAATATAGATATTATCTTCAAGAATACTGCCCTAGTCTTGTCTAGTTTCGTAGCAATAATACTTTTAGGAATTATTTTAGTAGTCTTTTTTCAGTCATTTGAATCCTTTTCAAGGTATGGCTTGAAGTTTTTAGTAACCTCTGAATGGAATCCTGTAAAAGATGAATACGGAGCTTTTACCGCAATATATGGCACATTAGTAACCTCATTTTTTTCGTTATTAATAACTATCCCTTTAGGCGTTGGAACTGCAATATTTATTACCGAAGACTTTGTACCGAAAGTTTTTAGAGAAATATTAGGTTCTTTTGTTGAATTATTAGCAGCAATTCCATCAGTTGTATTAGGACTTTGGGCAATATTTGTAATGGAGCCTTTTTTCAGAGCCTTTTTTGTCTTTTTACACAATTTCTTTGGTTGGATACCTTTATTCAGTACAGAACCTACAGGTAGGAATTCTTTGTTAGCAATATTGATTTTAGTAGTAATGCTTTTGCCTATAGTGACCTCCATTGCAAGGGATTCACTTAATCAAGTTCCTAAAAAGTTAAGAAATGCAGCCTATGGAATTGGAGCAAGTAGATGGAAAACAATATTTTCAGTAATCTTGCCGGCAGCATTATCAGGAATTATGGCAGGTGTTCTTCTTGCTTTAGGCAGGGCAATGGGAGAAACAATGGCTGTAACAATGATTATTGGTAATTCAAATGCATTTAGTTGGTCTCTATTATCTCCTGGATATACCATTTCCTCTATGCTTGCAAATCAGTTTGGTGAAGCTGATGGGAGTCAGGTTTCATCACTGTTTTATGCGGCTTTTGTACTTATGATCCTTTCTTTGGTAGTAAATATTTTCGCTCAGTTGCTAGTTAAGAAATTTAGTCTCAAATATTAGATAATTATGAATTCACTTTATTACCAGAAAAGATTATCCAGAAATATAGGAGATAAATTCTTTACTTCTTTATCAGTAATTTGTGCACTGATAGCAATACTGCCTTTGATTTTTCTGGTGACTTATATTCTTATCAAAGGTGGATCTCAAATCACACCAGAACTATTTACTTTAGAACCAAATCCTCCTGGAGATGATTTAGATGCAGGAGGTATTAATCCTGCATTGATCGGGACATTAATAATTACTACCATTGCTTCAATTATTGCCATACCAGTAGGTGTTGGAGGAGGTATATATCTAGCGGAATATTCTAAAGGTGGTGCTTTTTCAAGATTTATCAGATTTGGGGTAAATGTTTTAGCAGGAGTTCCCTCAATAATTGCAGGTGTCTTTATTTATGCCTTAATTGTTTCTACAAAGATCTTATTTGGAAGTATGTACAGTGGCTTGGCAGGAGGAATGGCGCTTTCAATATTAATGTTACCTACTGTAATTAAGACCACTGACGAAGGTTTAAAGTTAGTTCCGAGTGAATTGAGATATGCGTCTCTTGGTGTTGGAGCAAGTATGTATACAACCATATTGAAAGTTACTTTGCCCTCTGCCTTTAGGTCTATTGCTACTGGCGTTGTACTTGGAATCGCAAGAGCTGCAGGTGAAACAGCACCTTTGATATTTACCGCTTTATTCTCTTATTACTACATAACAGGCTTTGGAGACTTGTTTTATGAGATGGGTTCATTGGCCGTATTGATATACAACTTTGCCCTTGAACCTTATGATGCACAAAATAAACTTGCCTGGGCAGCTTCCTTTATTCTTGTTTTATCGATACTATCAGTAAATATATTTTCAAGGATATTAGCCGCTTTTAATGAGAAAACTAAGAGATTATAAATGATTAAAACATATAAAAAAACATCAAAGAATATCATTTTATCTCTTGAAAATGTATCCATTAGCTATGGGACTTTCGAAGCAGTAAGAAATGTTTTTTGTAACTTTAAAAAAGGAAATATAACTTCCCTTATTGGACCTTCAGGTTGCGGTAAATCAACTGTTCTTAGATCTTTAAACAGGATGAATGATTTAATTCAAAATTGTTCACTGAAAGGAACTGTGTTGTTTGATGGAACTAATATTTATGATAAAAGAGTAGATCCAGTCGAAGTAAGAAGAAGAATTGGAATGGTTTTTCAACAACCTAATCCTTTTCCTAAATCTATTTACGAAAATATTGCATTTGGTGCAAGAATTAATGGGTTTACGGGAAATATGGATGAATTAGTGGAAAGTTCACTTAGAAAAGCTGCTTTGTGGGACGAATGTAAGGATAAATTAAATGATAGTGGTTACTCTTTATCTGGTGGACAACAACAAAGATTATGTATTGCTCGAACGATTGCAATTGAACCTGAAATAATTCTCATGGATGAGCCTTGCTCAGCTTTAGATCCAATTTCTACATTGAAAATAGAAGAGACTATGCATGAACTTAAGAAGAATTACACAATAATAATCGTTACTCATAATATGCAACAGGCATTAAGAGTAAGTGATATGACTGCATTTTTTAATGCAATTGAGTATGAAGATGGAGATGGAGGAAAAGTAGGTTATCTTGCAGAATTCAATTCGACAAAGAAAATTTTTAATTCTCCCGAAGAAAAAACCACTCAGGAATACATATCAGGAAAATTTGGTTGATGTTTAATTTTTACTTTCAAAAGAATAATTTTTACTTTTAAGAAAGCTTAGGGGTAGACAAACAGTATAAATACCTATATAGTTATTTCCAATTAGTAAGTTTATCTTTGAAAAACTATCCTTTTCTACCTTTCTTGATTTTTGCAGGGTCTCTCATAACAACTGCAACAATAGGATTGCCTGTATTTACTTCATAATTTAAGAGTATTTCTATTTCAGGTAATCTTATGGTTTCAATATTTAATAAAGAATTAATTGGAAGTCCTCATAAAACCTTAATAAAGGAAAATTTATTTGACTTTATAAAAAAAAGAGAGAATATGAATTTGTGTGGGAGTGAAAAATCTGTATTAAAACCATTTTTAAAAGTTGCTAATTTCTAATTTATTTATCATGGATAAAACTAAAGAACAGTTAGAAAAATTAAGAGAAGTAGCAGAAGCATCTCTTACAAAAACGGATGAACTTCAAAAAGTTCTTGCTCAAATAGAAGCTTTAATGTCTAGAGAAGAATCACAAACATTATTAAAGAAGAAATAATTATTTAAATAATTATTTTAGGTTTTGTACTTTTAATTACATCTCTACAACTTCTTTGTAGTTATTAATTGGGTATGCAGAACCCGTTCCAAAGTTTTCTGTTAGGTCTCGAGGTCTTACCTTCTTTAAGTAAAAGACCTCTTTAATTTGTTTGTTTTTATTATCTTTATAACCTCCTTATTTAGTTGATTACTTTATAGATTTCTTTCAAGCATACATTTACATCAAAAGATTCAGTATTGACAACCTCTAATCCTGTTTTTTCTGTAACTTCAACAGTGGCATTGCATTCGTCTTGTTTAAATGCCATGTAACTTGGCTTTTTATCCTCTATGTCAAATTCAACGCTTGATTCAGTATCTTCCTCATATTGCTCCATTACGAGTGTAAGTGCCTCTATTTCAACGGAAAAATTATCATTTGCTTTTGCCCCAAATGGGGTGATAAGAAATGGAAATAAAATCAAGGCTATTAATTTTTTCATTT
>CACBHP010000011.1 GCA_902539115.1 uncultured Prochlorococcus sp.
TAAATGCTCAAGCCATTATTCCAGAGGCTTTTATTTTACTAGGTATTGTTGGAACACTTCTTGTAGATTTAGCTGGAGAAAAAACTGCATCAAAGTGGGCACCAATAATTTGCTATTTGTCTATCGGAAGCTCTCTTGTTAGCTTGGCATTGCAATGGAGTAATCCGGTAGAAAGCGCATTCCTTGGGTCCTTTAATTCAGATAATTTGGCAATCGCATTTAGAGCAATAATTTCTTTTTCAACCTTAATATCTTTACTTATAAGTTGGAGGTATACAGAACAAAGTGGCAGCCCAATCGGCGAGTTTGCTGCGATAGTTCTTTCGGCCACCCTTGGAGCAATGCTTTTATGTGGATCTACTGACCTTATTAGTGTATTTATATCTCTTGAAACTTTATCTGTGGCAAGTTACTTACTTTCTGGTTACCTCAAGAGAGATCCAAGAAGTTCAGAAGCGGCCTTAAAATACCTTCTTGTTGGATCAGCAGCTGCTGCTGTCTATTTGTATGGATCCTCTTTTCTTTATGGATTAAGTGGTTCAACAAACTTAGTGACAATAGGTTTAGAGATTATCAATAAGCCATCCTTCATTACTTCACTTGCACTTGTATTTGTTTTATCAACAGTTGCATTTAAAATTGCTGCTGTTCCCTTTCATCAATGGACTCCTGACGTATATGAGGGTTCACCTACTCCTGTAGTAGCTTTTTTATCTGTTGGTTCAAAAACAGCGGGCTTTGCATTTGCAATAAGAATATTAAGCACAACTTTCTCTTCTTTTGACGAAGAATGGAAACTTTTATTTACCATTTTGGCAATATTGAGCATGGCTCTAGGAAATGTTGTAGCTCTAGCTCAAACCTCAATGAAAAGGATGCTAGCTTACAGTTCTATTGGACAAGCAGGATTTGTAATGATTGGAATAGTATCTGGCACACAAGATGGTTTATCAGCTGCTGTTTTATATTTGGCTGCATATTTATTTATGAATTTAGGTGCATTTTCTTGTGTAATACTTTTCTCATTAAGAACTGGTTCTGACAGAATTCTTGATTACTCAGGACTTTACCAAAAAGATCCTCTCATTACATTAGGCTTAAGCCTTTGTCTTCTATCTCTTGGAGGTTTACCTCCAATGTTGGGATTTTTTGGAAAGATATACTTGTTCTTTGCAGGTTGGGCAAATCATCAATATCTACTAGTAATTGTTGGATTAGTAACTTCAGTTATATCTATTTATTACTACATTTCAGTGATAAAAATGATGGTAGTTAAAGAACCACAGGAAGCTTCTGAAATAGTCAAATCATATCCTGAAATTAATTGGGGAATTGTAGGATTACCTCCCTTGAGAATTGCACTTTATACTTGCGTGGCGGTAACTGCTCTTGGAGGAATCCTATCTAATCCTCTTTTTAAATTAGCCAATACAGCAGTTTCAGAAACTCCTTTCTTACAAGATATTATTGCTACAGCAAACAATATTTCCTAGAAGAATTCTTCAATAAATGTCTAAGAAAGTCGCGAGTTTAGAAAATATATCTAAAACATATGGCAAAGAGGATCTAACAGTCAAAGCCTTAGACAGCATAAATTTAGAAATTTATAAAGGTGATTATTTAGCTGTAATGGGAGCAAGTGGCTCAGGCAAAAGTACAGCTATGAATATCATTGGATGTCTAGATAGACCATCTGAAGGTATTTATAAATTAAATGGTATTCCTGTTGAGAATTTATCTGATGATGAGCTCGCGGAAATACGTAACCAAAAATTAGGCTTCGTTTTTCAACAATTTCATCTTCTTTCAGACGCAACTGCACTTGAAAACGTAATTTTGCCAATGATTTATGCTGGTATTGAGCCTGAGCAAAGATTAGTGCGAGGTAAGAGTGCCTTAAAAAAAGTTGGCCTTTCAGAAAGAATGAATAATCGCCCAAACCAATTATCCGGAGGACAGCAACAACGAGTTGCTATTGCGAGGGCTATTATCAATAACCCTGCAATTTTGTTAGCAGACGAACCTACTGGAGCATTAGATTCAAAAACCACTGAAGATGTATTAGATCTTTTTGACAAACTGCATGAATCTGGAATAACTATAGTTTTAGTTACGCATGAAGATGAAGTTGCAAATCGCGCAAAAAAAATAGCCAAATTTAAGGATGGAAGAATAGTTGAATTAAAAGTCAATTAAATTCAAAACCTTCTAATTACCTTCAGTTGAGTTTCATTTTCAATTCTTAAATTCCCATACAAATCAATATCTTTAATTTTCCATGTATCAGGACAATAACCACTAGGTAAAAAACTTTTAGTAAGATACTTATTTGCAGATTTAATCACATATTCTTTTTTCTTGTTACAAACAATTGAATCATAAAAAGCTTTAAGAACTTTGGCTGTCCAATAATGTTGATTTATATTCTTAGTTTGAAGTACTTTTGATAATGAAATACCTTCTGATGGGGTGTAATTTATAACATTCATGCCAAGTCCTATTCTTACATAGATAATTTTTTCGCCCCTTGTTATCACCCTTGGTAAAAATCCAATCAACTTTTTTGAACCAAAAAAAATATCATTTGGCCATTTCAAACAAACATTTATATTCTCTTGTCTAAGCATTTCACATAACTTGATACCTAAAGACAAATTAAATATTTGATATTCAAATTCTTTTGAAAATATTGGGTAAGCTGCACTTAACCAAATCCCGCCTTTTGGAGAAACCCAAGTTTTTGAATTTTGGCCAACCCCTAAGAACTGTTCTCTTGCGATTATAGCTACTGGCTGGTTTCTCTTTATGTCAGAATATCCAAGCCAGTTTGTTAGCTCAGTTTCAGTACTTTTACATTTTATTTTGTACTTAATTCTCCAACTTGGATATTGACCCTGAATTTTTTTTAAATAAAAAAGAGTCTTTGCTGCAGATCCAATAACTTTCACAAATTCTTTATTAAAACAACGAGCATCTTTTTTAAGATTATATTAACTTTAGTCTTGATAAGTAAATTTTACAAATTGGAAAAAAAATATTTGCCAATAGTGAATAAAAGAAATCCTCATCCATTAAAAAATTGTCTTGATAATTTCAAAAAATCATGTGGGGACTTAGATAAACTTTCTAAAATCAATGAAAACTGGAAGAACTTAATCGGTTTGGAACTATTTCAAGAATGCAAACCATTAAATATTGAAAAAAAAATACTTACTATTGCAGTAAATAATCCACAGTGGCGCCAAGCTTTAATCTATAACAAGCATAAATTAAAAGAGAGAATCGAGAAAATTGGAATAACTTTGAATGAAATAAAAATAATACAAAATTATGAAATTAAAAATAAAAATATCAAAGATACTAATGCAAAGATAGTTTGGGCAAAGCATCCAAGCAGAATCCATCAAAATAATATGTGCATTTGTACACTCTGTAATTCCCCTACTCCTGAGGGCGAAATCAAAAGATGGGGAAAGTGTTCTTTTTGTTGGAGAAAAATAAAAAACTAAATTCTTTATTTAGTTAAAATTAGAATTCCCATTTGCCCCCCCCAAATAGTTCTATACTCAGCTTTTTTAAATCCAACTTCCTTAGCAATATTTATAAGCTCATTTTTCTTTGGAAAATTACTAATACTTTTCTCAATATATGCGTACTCTGGGCCTAAATTAAAAAGCCGCGAAATGGTTACTACAATAAATCTCAAATAAGTTTTCTGAAAAATATTAGATATAGAATTTTTTCTTGAGTGATTAAAATCCAAAAATCCTGCCCTTCCTTTATCCCTCAAAAGATCAAAAACTTTTTTTATTCCTTCTTCAACATTATTTAAGTTTCTTAGTCCATATGACATGCAAATCCCATCAAAATTTTTTGAATAATCATTAATTTCTAAAACATCTTTAACTTCCCACTTAATAAGTTTATTTTTTTTTAGTTCTGATTTTTTCTTTGCAATATTTAAGATGTCCTCTGCACTGTCAATCCCAGTAATTGAGCCCCTTGGACTAACTCTCTCAGAAATTAAGAATGCTAAATCTCCAGTTCCACAACACAAATCAGCCCAATCTTCACCATTTAAAGGTTCCAATAAATTAACTAATTTCCTTTTCCATAATCTGTGCAGCCCAAAACTTAATAGACTATTTAAAAAGTCATATTTGTAAGAAATTTTATTAAATATATTTTTGACTTCGATAGTTTTTGTAAATTTCATTTTTAAATTTTAAAGTACTTTTTTTTGTATAAATTTAAATTTTTATTCATATGGTCTAATTGGAAGATTTTTTTCTAGGAGGAAAGTTTTTATTTCTTGTAAAGTAAGTTTCTCATCATGAAGTAATGATGCTAAGAGTGCTGCTGATGCCCTGCCTTCTTTGAAAACATCATAGATATCTTCTAGAGAACCTGCTCCTCCTGAAGCAATTACTGGGATGTTAACAATATTGGTAACAGATTCTGTCAAATGTAAATCATATCCATTCTGAGTTCCATCTCCATCCATTGAAGTTAGAAGTATTTCCCCCGCCCCTAATTCCTCAACTTTCTTTGCCCAACTTAAGACATCTATTCCAGTATTTTCTCGCCCTCCTTTTACATATACCTCCCATTCATCAACCTTATTAAATTTTCTTCTAGCATCAATTGCTATGACGATGCATTGAGTACCAAATTCACTAGAACTTTTAGAAATTAATTCAGGATTTCTAACGGCTGAGGAATTCAAACTCACTTTATCCGCTCCCGCTCTTAAAAGATCATTAATAGAAGAAACAGAATCTATACCTCCACCTACAGTAAAAGGGATTTTGACTGATTTTGCTGTCCTAGAAACAAGGTCAACTAATGTATTTCTATTTTCCACACTTGCTCTAATATCTAAAAATACTAATTCATCTGCGCCTTCATCAGAATACCTACAAGCCAATTCAACAGGATCACCTGAGTCTCTCAAGTTAACAAAATTTACACCTTTAACCACTCTGCCATTGGCGACATCTAAACAAGGAATTAAACGAAGAGCTACCATTTTAGTAAAAATTGTCCAAATGCTGTTAATCTTGCATAATAGCTTCCATTTTACCTCTTATGGCTGAAACAAAATTATTACCCAAAATCGGTAGTAAAATCAAAATTAACATTAACAAAGTAAAAGATAGACTACCAGCGAAATTAATTGATCAAATAGCCTCTAATCCTAAAGCCGTAATAACAGGCTATAAAATGACAGACGGCAGGAGTATTGGAATCACCGCAAAATTTCAGAATGGTGAGAAAAACTGGTTTTTCCCAGAAGAAATTGAGAAAGGTTAAAAAGTAAAGTGAATGATCCAAAACAACTTTTAGGAATTAAGGGTGCCTCTGAAACTTCAAGTATATGGAAACTTCGTATACAGTTAATGAAGCCAATTACGTGGATCCCTCTGATATGGGGTGTTATTTGTGGAGCAGCTGCAAGTGGAAATTTTGAATGGAAATTTAGTAACGTATTAGCTTCACTAGCATGCATGTTAATGAGTGGGCCACTTCTGGCAGGTTATACCCAAACGATAAATGATTTTTTTGATAAAGAAATTGACGCAATTAACGAACCGAATAGACCAATTCCTTCTGGAAAAATTTCAATTAAAGATGTAAAAATCCAAATCTGGGTATTACTTATTGCAGGCCTAATAGTTGCTTTTCTATTAGATTTATATGCTAAGCACAACTTTCCTTCTGTCTTACTTTTAGCATTAGGAGGATCTTTTGTTAGTTACATATATTCTGCTCCACCTCTTAAATTAAAACAGAATGGTTGGCTTGGAAATTATGCATTAGGCGCATCATATATTGCTTTACCTTGGTGGGCAGGACAAGCTTTGTTTGGGAAATTAACTATAGTAACGGCTTTACTAACACTTGCTTATAGCCTTTCTGGACTTGGTATTGCTGTTATTAATGATTTCAAAAGCGTTGAAGGTGACTCAAAGCTAGGCTTGAATTCTTTACCAGTTGCATTTGGAATTAAAAATGCAAGTAGAATAAGTGCAGGATTAATTGATATTTTTCAATTAGCAATGGTTGTAGTATTAGTTATTATTGGTCAACATTTAGCCTCTGTAATTTTGGTTTTATTGGTAATTCCGCAAATTACATTTCAAGATATGTGGTTACTAAGAGATCCTCTAAAGTTTGATGTCAAATATCAAGCAAGTGCCCAACCGTTCCTAATAACTGGAATGTTAGTTACAGCTTTAGCGATAGGACATAGTTTTTTAGTTGCTTAAAGTGCAAAAGATTAAATTCAAATATTTTGTTTTAATAATTCCAATATTAATTTTTTCTGGATTATCTTTTTATTTTTTTAGTTTAATATTTACTACATTAAAATTCAATATACCTAAAAATAAAAGGTCTCGTGAAACCAAATATTCTTATGTAATTTCATCTTCTGATAATAAGATCCTGAGCAAATTAAGCCGTAAATTTGAAATAGAAAATAGTCAAAATCAAATTCCAATTTTTTTAAAAAATGCTTTTATTTCCACTGAGGATAAAAGATTTTATAAACACAATGGAATAGATTTAAAAAGTATTTCACGTGCAATTTTTCAAAATATTAGAAGTGGTTATGTTAAGGAGGGAGGAAGTACGATTACGCAACAAGTCGCCAGAATACTTTTTCTTAGTAATGATTTAAATATTCAAAGAAAAATCAAAGAAATATTTTTATCACTAATACTTGAATTTAAATATGATAAGCAACAAATTTTAAAATTATATTTAAATAATATTTATTTAGGATCAGGAGCCTACGGGGTTAACGAGGCTTCTCAAGTTTATTTTGGAAAACTTATAGAAGAATTAACCTTATCAGAGATTGCACTTATTGCGGGATTGGCTCCAGCTCCATCAATTTATTCACCTTATCAAAATATAGAACTAGCTATTAAAAATAGAAATAAAGTTCTTGAATCAATGTATCTTGATGGATATATTTCTTTAGCAAATAAGAATAAGGCTATTAAAGAGATAATAAACTTTAATTATCAAAAAGCTGATAATTTTTTAGATGATAAATTACTAATAAACTTTATTCTTGAGGAAACAGATAAAAGAATTGAAAATAAAAATGATTATAAGTTTTTAAGAATTAAATCTTCTGTCAACAAAGATTGGCAAGAAAAAGCACAAAGTATTTCAAGATATGCTGGGCCTAAAGAACTTGAGTTTTCTCTGTTATCAATCGAATCAAACACAGGAAAAATAAGAACAATGATAACCAGCAAAAATCCATCAATTAATGAATACAATAGAGTAATTTCATCTATAAGACCTTTAGGTTCTACTTTTAAAATAATTCCTTATGCTGCTGCACTAATAGAAGGGATAAAATTAAGCGATAAATTTGAAGATTTACCAATATGTTGGGAAAGTTATTGCCCAAAAAATTTTTCTGAAGACTATAGAGGTTCAATATCTTTGATAGAATCATTTAAAAGCTCATCAAATATCGTTCCAATATCAATAACAAAAAAAATCGGCTTAAAAAATATTATTAATTTAGCGAATTCATTTGGACTAGGTTACGAGCAAGAGTTTGAGGAATTCCCATCATTAGCTATTGGCTCTTACGGAGATAATCTTCTAAACATCACAAATGCATATTCTGTAATAAACAATAATGGGAAGATTCAAAGCCCTGAAATCATAGAAAAAATAGAATCATTTAAAAAACAACCCATTTGGGAAAACAAATCTATTTCCAAGAAAATATTAGATTTAAAAATAAACAAGAAAATAAATAAACTTCTTGAAAAATCTGTAAAAGAAGGTACTTCAAAAGCAGCCTCTATAAAAGGGAAGAAAATTTATGGGAAAACAGGAACGTCTGATGGAAATAAAGATCTCTGGTTTATTGGTTCCATTGATAACCTTACAACAGGGATCTGGATAGGTTACGACGATAACAAGGAATCTGAATTATCTAGTGGAAATGCAGCTTATTTATGGAAGAAGTTCATATCTGAAATTTATAAAATTCCGATTAAAAAATAATTATATTTTTAAGAATTATAAGAAATTATTGCTGAATAAAATCCATCACCAGGATAATCCAAGCTAGGTAAAATTTGCTTTTGGCTAACCAATTTTAAAGTTTTATTTTTTTTAATAAATCTTTCAATTAATAGATTATTTTCATCGGGACATATAGTGCAAGTTGAATAAACTAAAGTGCCATTTTTTTTCAAAAGAGGAAAAATACTCTCCAAAAGTTTTTCCTGTAATAAAGTTAAAGATTTTATTTTTTCTTTACTTAAAGACCATCTAGAATCTGGATTTCTCGAAAGAGTTCCAATGCCTGAGCACGGAGCATCTAATAAAATCTTATCAAAATAAGATATAAACTTAGGATTTAATTCAATCAAACTTGTAGCATCAGCCTTAAGGGTATTAACAGATTTCAAATTTAACCTTTCTAAATTTGATTGCAGTATTTTCAATCTTTTTGCTGATCTATCTAGTGCAATGATTTCAGCACTATCATTTGTTAATTCTGCTAGGTGGGTAGACTTACTTCCTGGAGCTGCACAAGCATCTAAAATCTTTTCACCTTCTTTTGGATTTAAGAGAGGTGCTATCCACTGAGAAGATCTATCTTGAATTGTCCAAAGTCCATCACTATATCCTGGTAAATTTTTTATGGATCTTGGATTAGATTTTAAAGTAATTCCGTTATGCAAATCTTTAATAATTTCAGCATCAATTTTATTTTCATGAAGTACTTTCAAAAATTTATCTAAATTAGTTTTTAATTGGTTAATTCTCAAATCAATTGATGGTTTTTTATTAAATGCCTTAATGATATTTTCACCCTCACTATTGCCGACCCATTTATAAATATCCTTTACAAGCCATAATGGAAATGATTCAAGATATGAAATTCTTTCTTCTCTATCAGAAGATAATTCTGGAAAAATTTTTTTTTCTAATTTTCTTGATGCATTTCTCAATATCGCATTTACAGTTCCCGCTAAACCATTTAAATCTGTTTTTTTAGCTACTTCTACAGTGGTAGAAATAGCAGCAGGAAATGGAATTTTGTCCATTTTCAATAGTTGATATAAACCTATATGTAGAAGCCATCTTAACTTTGGAGGCTGCTTTTTATGAGTAATTTTTGATGTATGATCCGTCCAAAGATCAAGAAATTTTCTATACCTTATGCATCCAAAAGATAATTCCGTTATGAAAGCTATATCGAGGGGATTAAATTGATAATTTTTTAAAACCTTTTCAAGAGCATGATCAGAAAAATTACCAGAACTAACTCTTAATAAAATTTCCCAAGCTGCCTTTCTTTGTAAATATCCTATGCTCAAAATATAGTTTATTTTAAAAGATAACTTTAATATACAAAAAATTCAAAAAATTTAAACTACTTTTTCAATTGCATTATTAAACCAAATAAAACCTAAGATAGAAATAAGTGACAGATTAAATCCTAAAAAATAGAAGATACTTAAAGAATGGATTCTTTCCCGAAAAAATATTTTATTTTTCTTCTTGATAATTCATTAGTAAAATAAAAACTTAATCAGGATTTCAAACGGCAACCAATATTGATAGATCCTGCATCAATCATTCTGCCTAATTTAATTGCTATTGATTCCTCTAACCTTGTGAAATTAGATTGTTGAGTAGTGATCCAATCTAATTCAGAAAAAGTGATAATACCTGTCGAATTACTTTTTAAAAAAAGTGTTCCAATTTCCATTAGATAAATCTAATTTTCTAAGCCAACATCCGTAGTTAATATTTAGTCATAACATAATATTCTTTTAATTTTTCAAAGACAACTGTAGATTATTTTTCCTAATTTATTGAATATCTCTTAAAAATTTGTCGGCCGTTTTTAAGTGATTATTTAATTTTTCCTCTGACATTTTATCAAGATTTCTCGTTAACATTGCCAGACGATATTGCTTTCTAAAAAAGCTTTCATTATCTTTAATAAATTTCCAAAATAAGCCATCCCATATTTCACACCATGGGCCACTTTTAAAATCAGACATTTTTTTTACATAATTAGAGCTTGATATATATGGCTTTGTTGAAAAGATACCTCCATCACTAAACTGACTCATTCCGTAAACATTTGGGACCATAACCCAATCATAGGAATCAATAAACATTTCCATAAACCATTTATAAACATGGTTGGGGTGAATTCTACATAGAAGCATAAAGTTGCCAACAATCATTAGCCGTTCAATATGATGACAATAACCAAATTTAATAATATTTTTTATAACAACGTCTACTGGTTCAATTCCTGTATTTCCTTTATAAAAAGATTTTGGAATTGGCTTATCTTCAAAATTCCAAAAATTACTATTTCGCATTTTTGTTCCATACTTCTTATATACAAGGCAAATAAATTCTCTCCATCCAATTATTTGACGAATAAAACCCTCTAAAGAGTTAATTGGAACATTATTATTTTTGGCATAAAGTAAGGCTTTATTTACTACTTCATTTGGCGTTAGTAAGCCACTGTTTAAAAGAGGAGAAAGTAAACTATGCCATAAAAAAGAATTTTCTTTAGAAATAGCATCTTCATAATCTCCAAACAAGAAAAATCTATGTTTAAAAAAATCATTTAACCATTCATTTGCTTCATCAAAATTAGTTGGATATAAAAAGTTATTACTGTCTCCAATAAACTCAATATCAAAATTGGCTAGTGACCTTTCTGCATTAACTACAAATTTGTTTTTTTGTAATTTAGGTGTATCAGGTATGTTTATTTTTTTTGGTAATTTTTTTCTGTTCATTTCATCGAAACTCCATTTACCTCCTTCAGGTGTATCATCAGGATTAACTAATATCTTTTGGCTCTTTCTTTGGTTCTCATAAAATCTTCCCATAAGAGGTTTTTTTGTATTTGATGCAAATAAATCTTTTAAATCTTCACTGCTCATAAACATAGGAGAAGGCAAAATATTTAAAGCTAAATTATTACTTTCAACAAAATTATTAACCCTCTTCATTATTAAAAAATCATGAGGGTCAATGAGATTTATTTTCTGATATTTATCCTTAATAAATTCCAATAAGTAGTCGACTGTAGAAATATTATTCTTGTTTTCGATATATAAAACTTTAAAGCCTGATATTTCTAAATAATTTTTATAAGCGAGCATAGATGCTCTATGAAAAACTAATTTGTTTTTATGGTTAATTAATTTATAAAATTTATCATTTCCAAAAAATAATGAGTCTTCCAAAATTAAAATGTCACAATTTATTTTTAAGATTGGACTTTCTCGAAAAAGTTGATTTGGGAAAATAATTGATACTTGTTTCATCTTTGCGACTTCCTATTACTGCATCTTTTTGAACAGTAGATAACTTCATCCCAACAGTTTTTCCATTTTTTTCGCCACAAAAAAGGTCGATTACAAACAGGACAAGTTTTTGTAGAAAGATTTTTCAAAATTTATAATTTTCTTTTATGAGTAGATTTAAATCTAGTTGAATCTTTAAGCGCCATATGTTTTGTATTTCTTCCCGAAACTCTCTTTCTCCAGACTTTGAAGGATTTAGGTTTCAAATTTTGACGCATAATTTTTATTGCATCTTCCTCTTTCAAACCAAATTGATACTCAATGGCTTCAAAGGGTGTTCTATCTTCCCAACACATTTCTATTATTCTGTCTATATCGATATTTTCCATATTTATTGTTCACATTGGGAGGTACAAAGTTTTTCAATATCGGATCTTCCTGTAATTTGAAGTCTATATTTTGCCCAATATCTGTATACCAGTCTTAATATGGGTGTAAAAAATTTAATCTTCAAGGGATAATAAACCCAACCTAGACCAACTAATTCATAAGAATACGCAAGTACATCTAGTCCCCTAATAATTTCATCATTTTCCATAATCCCATGGAGGTTTGACATAGCTTCTGAATATGAGATGTTATTAAAAAGACTTTGATCATAATCCTTACTATTAATATCTATAAATAAAATTTGATTTGAAATATCTCTCTTTTTCAGAAAATTTGTTTCTCTCAAACAAAGTGGACAACCACCATCGAATAAAAAGGTTAATTTATTTTTCATTTTTTTATCCAAATATAGAAATTAAATAACTTTTTTGTGGGATAAAAAAAATTTTTTACAATACAAGCTTTATAAAGCCTTAATAATTGCCAGTTCTAATTTAGTGAAATTACATTATCTTATAGATTAATAAGCCATTGATTAAGGGATACATCAATGGTTTAAAATATTTATTATCAGTCATCTAAAAGATGAACTCCTTCTCCGACGTCAGGAATAAATTTACAATATTTTTCAAAAACAAGTCCAACACCTCTCATTTTTTCTCCTAATTCATCGTTAAATTTATTCCATTCGTCTGATTCACGTTCAGGTAAATCCCACCCTTGTTTTTCTACCATACTTGTTATTACTGTATAGTCCCATTCTATGTATGCCATTGAGTTAATTCAAACTACCAAAATATTATAAACCAAGAGATTTAATAGGTAATAAATATTTTTTGAATATAATTTGAAAAGTGTGAAAAAATTATAAATGTCAATTTTGCCAAGAAGATTTGAAAGAATCAAAAGTGTTTTAGATTGCAGAATGAAAAACTTGACTGTTTTAGTTGAGGATGTCAATAAACCCCATAATCTATCCGCGATATTAAGGACATGTGATGCAGCAGGAGTTTTCGAAGCAAATTTTATTAGCAAAACGAATGCTGTTAAGACTTTTAATAGTACTGCTCAAGGAAGTCAAAAATGGGTAAAACTAAATAATCATGGAAACACTATCGCTGCAATAACTGATTTAAAGAATAGGGGTTTTAAATTATATGGAACGACTCTTAATAGTGAATCAGTGGATTATAGAAATTTTGATTATTCTCAAAATACATGTTTTGTTTTAGGAGCAGAAAAATGGGGACTAAGTAATGAACTTATATCAATGGTTGATCAATCAATTTTTATACCTATGAGAGGTATGGTTCAATCCCTGAATGTTTCAGTTGCTGCTTCCATATTATTATTTGAAGCTATTCGCCAAAGAAAAAATAAAGGTATATTGCCCGCTAATGGAGAAGGTTTAAATATAGATGAATATCAAAAAACACTTTTTGAATGGTGTTACCCAGAATTAGCTGCAGTGTATAAAAAATTAGCTAAAGAATATCCAAAATTGAATGATCAAGGAGAACTTGATCATATTACAGATAACTAAATTTATTCAGAATTTTGACTATCAAAAATTTCTTCAAGATCCTCTCCTATAAAAGAAAAACCTAAAACTAAAAAAAACATTGCCAAACCTGGGAACAAAGCTGTCCACCATATACCTGTAGGTAAAGCGGCAAGAGCAAGATTTAAATCACTTCCCCACTCCGGGACATCTGCAGGAACACCAAGTCCTAAAAATCCTAAACTTCCTAATACCAGAACAGCATCCGCAGCATTTAGGGTAAGCAGAATAGGCAAAGGTGTTATTACATTTGGGAGAATATATTTAAAAATAATTGTTTTTACATCAGCTCCCGAAACTTTAGCTGCCTCCACATAAGTTTCGGATTTAACCAATATTGTCTGATTTCTGATTAATCTAAAATATTGAGGAGAGTAAACAATACACAATGCCAAAGCTGCGTTAAGGATACCCTTACCCAATATAAAAGCAACAACAACTGAAAGCAAAATTACAGGTATTGAAAAAATAGTATCCATTACTAGTGATAAGCATTTATCAAAAAAACCACCAAAATATCCACTTAATAATCCCAATGGCAAACCCAAACTTAACGAAAAAAGAATAGCTAATAATACAACTTCTATCGCTAAGGATGATCCTTGCAAAGTTCTTAAGCAAACATCTCTTCCTAATCTATCAGTGCCACAAAAATGATTAAGCGAAGGAGGGGCAAAGATATCATTGCTTAACATTGAAAATGAATATCCAAAAAAATTATTGGACTCTAAAAATTTCATTATCAAAACAACAAGAAGATAAAAAAGTACAATTAAAAATCCAGCTTTTCTGATATTTGCGCCGACACGATTGATTGAGTTAATATTCAAAATCTTTTTTACAGATATGACTGAAATATACCCAATTCTTTTAAAAAATAAATAGCTAGAAATTTTAAATTAAAAGAAATTACTGGTTTAATTTCAGGACCGCCATAAAAGCTTCTTGAGGGACTTCAACTTTACCCATTGCCTTCATCCTCTTTTTCCCTTTGGCTTGTTTCTTTAAAAGTTTCTTTTTCCTTGAAATATCTCCTCCATAACATTTAGATAAAACATCTTTTCGCAAAGCACTTATACTTTCACTTGCAATAATCCTGCTACCGATTGATGCTTGAATAGGTATTTTAAATTGTTGTTTTGGAATAAGTTCTTTTAATTTCTCAACTAAACTTCTGCCGATTCCATAAGCCTTATCTTTATGAACAATAGAAGTTAATGGATCTGCTCTTTCTGAATTTATTAGGACATCTAATCTAACAAGGTCATTCTTTCTATAGCCAATCAAATGATATTCCATTGATGCATAACCTTGGGTTCTACTTTTCATTTGATCAAAGAAATCTGTAACAACTTCTGCTAATGGAATTTCATAAATCAAGGTAACTCGATCAGTTGTTATGTATTTCATATCTATAAATACTCCCCTTCTTTCCTGACATAAACCCATTAATGTTCCATTAAATTCATTGGGAGCATAAATTTCCATTTTCACATAAGGCTCTTCTATTGATTCTCTAAGTTGTGGATCAGGAATTGTAGAAGGATTATCAATAAAGATATGTTCCTGCTGATTTAAATTAACTTTATAAATAACTGATGGTGCCGTTACGATTAAATCCAAGTCATATTCTCTTTCTAATCTTTCTTGAACAATCTCCATATGAAGAAGTCCTAGGAATCCGCACCTAAATCCGAAGCCCATTGCGCTACTGGTTTCGGGCTCATATTTTAAAGCTGCATCAGATAATTGTAATTTTTCAAGAGATACTCTTAAATCTGGGAATTGATCAGCATCAGTCGGGAATAAGCCACAAAAAACCATAGGATTTGCTGTCTTATAACCAGGCAAAGGATCATTGGCAGGTGAATTTAAAAGCGTAATCGTATCTCCCACTCTCGCATCAGCAACAGATTTTATAGAAGCAGCTAAATAACCAACTTCTCCTGCATGTAATTCATCAACTTGCTGCTGATCAGGTGCCATTATTCCTATCTCATCAAGTTCATAATTTTTTTTACTAGCCATTAATAATATCTTTTCTCTCTTATTAAGAGACCCAGATATCACCCTGAAATAAACAATAACTCCTCTGTACGGATCATAATAAGAATCAAAAATCAGTGCCTTTGTAGGTAGTTTAATTTCATCCTGAGGAGGAGGTACTCTTCTTACAATTGCTTCCAAAATATCTTTAATACCAACTCCAGTTTTTGCTGAACAATTTATTGCATTAGATGTATCGAGTCCAATAATTTCCTCTATTTCTTGTTTTATTTTTTCAGCATCCGCACCTGGTAAATCAACTTTATTTAAAACAGGAATTATTTCAAGATTGTTTTCTAAGGCAAGATAAACATTAGCTAATGTTTGAGCTTCTACTCCTTGACTTGCATCAACAACGAGTAAAGCGCCTTCACAAGCTTGAAGAGATCTACTAACCTCATAAGAGAAATCAACATGCCCTGGTGTATCAATTAAGTTCAAAACATATTCTTGAGAATCGTCAGCTTCATATTTCATCCTAGCGGCCTGTAACTTGATAGTAATTCCTCTCTCTCTTTCAAGATCCATACTATCCAAAAATTGTTCTTGCATATCCCTTTGCTGAACAGTACCAGTATCTTGAAGCAACCTATCTGCAAGGGTAGATTTACCATGGTCAATATGAGCGATTATGCAGAAATTTCTAATTTTTGAAACCGATATATCAGTCATATATAAAGAAAAATTCTCCTCTTTTTACATCTTGATTAATATTAGCTAATTAGAATTATGGATGGAAACCAAAAATGGAATTATTTCTTTTTTTAATGTCTTTTATGAAGGTACTGTAATTTTGAGAGGCTGATAGTTCTGGATGAATCAAGTCATTTATTTTTTTCTGAAGATTATGCTTATCGTTTAAAAATAAAACAGATTTTTCTAGAACCTCAACCATAATTGAAACCGCAGTACTTGCTCCTGGAGAAGCTCCAAGCAAAGCAGATAATGTTCCATCAGATGAATTTACTATCTCCGTTCCAAACTTCAAAGAACCACCACCTTTAGTTTTTTTAATTATTTGGACTCTTTGACCAGCATTTTTTAAATACCAATCATAAGGATTAGCTGATGGCATCATATTCTTTAAATTCTCAACTCTTGAGTTATGGTTCTTTAATGATTGTGATATTAGGTAATTAATTAAATCGTTGTTCTTGAAACCAACGTCTAACATAGAAAAAATATTATTCTTTTTAATTGAACTAAATAAGTCAAAGTATGAACTTTGTTTTAGAAATTTTGTTGTAAACCCAGCAAAAGGTCCATATAAAAGAAGTTTTTTATTATCAATCCATCTGGTGTCTAAATGAGGCACAGACATTGGTGGCGATCCAATAGCAGCTTTACCATAAACTTTTGAGTTATGTTTTTCTGTTAAATCTTTTTTCTCGCAAATAAGCCATTTCCCACTAACAGGAAATCCACCATAATTCTTTGCTTCTGGAATTTTCGATTTTTGCAAATAATTAATTGTTTTTCCACCAGCACCAAGAAAAACATAGCCAGTTCTAATTGCAGTTTTTCTACCCTCTGAACTAATTTCTAGTTCCCATTTTTTTTTATCAATCTTCTTTAAATCTACTAATTCTGCTTTGTATCTAATTTCAACATTTTTATTTAAAGAAACTAATGACAAATACTCTTTTGTGAGAGCCTCAAAATTAATATCTGTTCCTCTCCCTATTTTGGTAGCAGCAATTTTAGTAAATGGATTCCTATCTTTTGTTATTAGAGGAGCCCATGATGAAATTTCATCAAAAGATTTAGAAAATTCCATATCAATAAATTCAGGATTTTCGGTCATTTTCTGAAATCTTTTTTTTAAAAAAGAAATATTATCCTGACCAGAAACAAAGCTAATGTGAGGAACAAATTTTAAAAACTTTTTAATATCAATTTTCCCTGCTTCATACAATGAAGCCCATAAAGACATGGATCTTTCAAAGGATCGATTTATTGAGAGCGCTTTATCTATTTTTATATTTCCTTTTTCATCTAAAGGTGTATAGTTTAATTCGCAATTAGCAGCATGCCCTGTACCTGCATTATTAAAAGCGCCAGTACTTTCACTTCCTGAAGCATTTAATTTTTCTATAATAAGAATATTTATATCGGGTAAAACTTCTGAAATTAAGAGGGCTAAAGTACTGCTCATTATCCCTGCTCCTACAAGGACTGCATCAAAGTAGCTATTGTCGTTAGTGGGATTTTGAAATGAAGTCACAACAGAAAATTATCTTTTTTGCAATTAATCAAATTTCTTTCTAGGCTTATTATAAAGTTAATTCAAAATTATGAATATTGAAACACTCTCGCTGACAAATGAAAATGTTGAAAAAGTCCTTGACGAGCTAAGACCTTTTTTAATATCTGACGGAGGTAATGTAGAGATTGCTGAAATAGATGGTCCAATTGTCAAAGTCAGACTTCAAGGGGCATGTGGTAGTTGCCCAAGTAGTACTATGACTCTAAAAATGGGTATTGAGAGAAAGTTAAAAGAAATGATTCCTGAAATAAGTGAAGTTGTCCAAGTTTTATAAAAACTTTAAACTAAAGTATAAATTATTTAGTTTTTAATTCCTTCAACAAAGATGATTCCATATCAAGGCAATCAATTGGAAGTCCTTGCCCAATAGCTATTAGAAGAGGTGCAAGAATTCCTAGAGTAAAAACTAAATTTGATTGGCTTACATCATATTTACTCAAAGTAAAAGTTATCAAATAAATAATTGAAAAATACGCATGTAGGGAAAAAAATTCTTTTGGCTTTAGTACTGGCCACCTTAAAGTATTACCCAAGAAATATAAAAAACCTGTCATAAAAAATAGTTACATTAAGATTAAACCAAATATAAACATAATCCTATTTAGAGACTATTTATAAAAAAATTTACCTAAGATAATAATTAAAAAAAAATAAAATCTTCGTTTCTATTTGTAAAAGCTAGACATCCGTAAAAAAATAAGCTTATAATAGTTTTGTAGCAACTGCTACTTTTTCGTTCACCTTCACTTGAGGGCGCAGTTCGAGTCATACCATGGAACGGGGGATGGCCGTGTTGTCACATCGAAACATGACTACTTTAACTTACAGAGGTAAAAACTACGTTCAAAATAAAGAAGCTGCTAAAAAGCAACTTGTTGAACTTACCTATAGAAGAAACGTATACACCAACAGAATGGATGACGTTTCTTCAAGTAATGAAAAAGCAGAATTAAATTACAGAGGTGTAAATTACACTAAATAATTTAATTTAAAAAGAACATGCCCCTTTTTCAGGGGCTTTTTTTTTTGGCTATATTTATGGGGAGCACTTTAAAAAATATGCCTGAGAGTTGCTGTAACACAAACACATCGAATAGAGCCCCTAATCAAATCGATCATAAAGATGCGATTCAAGAAAGATATGGGTCAGCCGCACTAGAAAAAGAAAGTTGTCTTTGTACACCAGTTGGGTTTAATCCCGTATTACTTGAAGCAATTCCTCAAGAGGTTATAGAAAGAGACTATGGATGTGGTGATCCAACAAAATATGTTCAAAAAAAAGATATTGTCTTAGATCTTGGAAGTGGTAGTGGCAAAAATGCTTTTATTTGTGCCCAAATTGTTGGGAAAGAAGGGAAAGTTATTGGAGTTGATCAGAATCCTGACATGCTTTATTTATCTAGATCAGCCTCTAAAGCAGTGACAAAAAATATAGGTTTCAATAATACAGAATTTCTTGAAGGATCAATTGAAAAACTTGATGAATTAGATCAAGATTTAAATCCATTAGTCGCTGATAAATCAGTTGATATTATTTTAAGTAATTGCGTTTTAAACTTGGTAAGTCAAGAATCTAGAAATAACCTTCTAAGTAATATCAAAAGAGTTTTAAAAGATAATGGAAGAATTGCAATTAGCGATATTGTCTCCAACAAAAAAGTACCTTTAAGATTGCAAAATGATCATGATCTATGGACAGGATGTATCAGCGGAGCATGGTATGAGCCAGAGTTTATAAGTGATTTTAAAGAACTTGGTTTTAAAAATTTAGAATTTGCAGAAAGGAGTGCTGAACCTTGGAGAGTAATTGAGGATATTGAATTTAGAACAGTAACTTTAGTAGGCAATATTTAAATAATTCAAGAGTTAAAAATATAACTGAATTTCCATGAGTAATAAGCTAAGAGATGAAATACCAGCATTAAAAAATAAGTATTATTTCAACTATGGTGGTCAAGGACCATTACCAAAATCTTCTCTAGAAGCAATAGTTAAAACTTGGGAAATTATCCAAGATTTAGGACCATTTACCAATGATATATGGCCTTTTATTTATAAAGAAATATTGACCACAAAAAAAATCATTGCACAAAAATTAGGTGTCAATTCAAAGAATTTAGCTTTAACCGAAAATATCTCTTCCGGTATGATTTTGCCCTTTTGGGGAATAAAAGTAGAAGAGGGAGAAGAATTGTTAATAAGTGACTGTGAACATCCTGGAGTAGTGGCTGCAAGTCGAGAATTTTGCAGAAGAAATAAATTAATAATGAAAATTTTGCCAATCCAAAAAATTAAAAATCTAAATGACGAAAATATAATTCTAGAGATTTTAAAAAATCTAAATAGTAAGACTAAGATTCTAATTATTTCACATATTTTATGGAACTTTGGATATAAAATTCCTTTAAAACAAATTTCCATCGAATTAAAAAATAATCGTGAAAACTCTTATCTACTTGTTGATGGTGCTCAAACCTTTGGGCACATAAAAATTGAAGAAGAAGTTTTTTATTCTGATTTATATTCAATAACTTCTCATAAATGGGCTTGCGGTCCAGAAGGACTTGGAGCCATTTATGTCTCAGATAGATTTATTCATGAAACAGATCCAACAATAATTGGTTGGAAATCATTAAAAAAAGAACAAGGCATCTATGAGCCTTCTGATAATCTTTTTCATGATGATGCAAGGAAGTTTGAAGTGGCTACTTCTTGTATTCCTTTACTTGCAGGACTGCGAAATTCTTTAGATCTATTGGATAAAGACTGCCTTGAAAAGGGGGAAAGCATTAATATCAAAAGATTAAGTGAAAAACTTTGGGATGAATTAAATCAATTAAAAGAAATTGAATTAGTTTTAGAAAAAAAATACTTAAATGGCATAGTTAGTTTTAACATCAAAAATATTGAAGATAAGGATGAATTTGTAAAGAAACTTGGAGAAAAGAAAATTTGGATTAGAGTTTTAGAAGATCCAAAATGGTTTAGAGCATGCGTACATCAAATGACTACAGAAGCTGAGATTTATTTACTTTCTAAAGAAATAAAAAAAATATTGAATTAAAGCTCTATTGACATAAATATATAATTTACCAGGGAATTTCAGAACTATCCCATGCAATAAATTTCCCGGTAGATGCTGGAGATTGATTTTTAATAATATTGATCAAAAATTGGGACGATTTTTCTTTACTAAATAATTTATGTTCTGGAACAAACTTATGAAAAGGTCTAGATAAATCAGTATCTACTGTCCCTGGATGAAGCAACGTAATCGTAGCCTTTGGGAAACGTCTAGCCCACTCAATACTTAAAGATTTAAAAAACTGATTTTGGGCAGATTTTGCAGCTCTATATGAATACCAACCTCCAGTTTGATTATCTCCAATGCTTCCCACTCTTGCACTTATACTTGCAAAATTAAAATCAAGATCTTTTGGGATAAATTCTTCAATAGTTTTAGCTAATAAAATAGGAGAAAAGGCATTTATTGAAAAACTTTCAATCATATTTTTTTTATCAAGATGTTGTAATCGTTTTTCTGGTTGAAGAGACTCACTATGAAGTCTACCTGTTGCATTAACAACTAACCTTAATTCTGAGGGATGATTTGATATTTTATTTTTCAACTGCAAAAGTGATTGAGAATCCTCTATATCTAATTCCCAAAAAGAATTAAAATGACTTTTTCTTCCACATAAAACAACATCTAAATCTTTTTCACTTTCAATCAGATCTTTAGCTATTTGCGTTCCAATTCCACCTGCACCAACAACTAAGGCTAACCCATTCATCTTATTAAAAATAACTTTATCAATTCTAAGAAACTTTTCTTATGATTTGAGGAAAGATATTTCTTATTTAGTTAAGAAATTTTATCTAGATTTACTTTTATCTTGCAAAGATTTATAAGCTATTTTTCTATCATCAAAATCAATAACTTTATCATTGAGAATTTGATAGTTTTCATGTCCTTTTCCTGCAATTAAAACAATATCGTCTTTATTTGCAAATTTTATAGATTCATTTATTGCTTTAAATCTATCAATATCAATTGTTATTTTTTCTCTTTTTTGTATCCCTATCAAAATATCATTTACTATCTTTTGCGGTTCTTCTGTTCTTGGATTATCTGAAGTTATAAACACGTAATCAGAAAACTCTTCAGCTATTGATCCCATTAAAGGCCTTTTACTACGATCTCGATCTCCTCCACAACCAAAAACAGTAATGAGTTTCCCCTTACAAAGTTTTTTAATTGATTGCAATACTTTTTTTAATCCATCAGGCGTGTGAGCATAATCAATAATTACTGTTGGAAGTGAACTTGAAAAGTCACTATTATCAATTTCTATTTTCTCCATTCTTCCAGGAGCGCCAGGGAAAGATTGAATTAATTTTGATAAATCTTTTAAAGAGAAATTTAGTTTATACAAAATTGTTATTGCTTGAATCGCATTCATTAAATTAAATTCACCAACAAGTGGAACAAAAAGTTTAATTTTTTCCTTAGGTGTATGAAAAATGCAGGTGGAGCCATTTTCAGTAAAATTTTTATCTGTTACGAAAAAAAAATCATCATTTTCAAATTCAATGTCAGTAATCTTTGTCGAGACTAATGCAGATCCTTTTTCAAGATCAGATGATAATTTAGATATCCAAGGGTCATCATGATTTAATACAGAAATTCCATCCTTTTCTATTAAGTAAGGTGGGAAAAATAATTTTCGTTTTGTTTGAAAATAAGATTCCATATCTGAGTGATAATCAAGATGATCTTGAGTTAAATTAGTAAATATAGCCGCCTCAAATTCGCAGCCTGATATCCTGTTTTGGGCAATAGAATGGGAACTTACCTCTAATATCGCGAATTCAGATTCAGCCTCAACAGCAGCATTTAATTTCATTTGAAGTTTATCAGCGAAATCAGTTGTATGAGAAGCCACTTCAGAGAAGCCAGGCCATCTATTGAACAATGTCCCGAATAAAGCAGTTTTTATTCCTAATTTTTTTAAAAGATATTCCAATAAAAAAGTAATGGTCGTTTTCCCATTCGTACCCGTAACACCAATTAGTTTAAGTTTTCTTGAAGGCCTATTCCAAAACTCAGCGACTATTTGACCAAAAATATAATCTAAATTATCCTCTATAACCAAAATCCTTTCTCGATCAATCGATCCAATTTTCTGTTTTGCAGCAGTTCCAATAATGGCAGCTTCTGCGCCATTTTCAATTGCTTCAATACAATATTTTCCTCCATCAACACTTAAACCAGGCATACCTAAAAATAAAGTTCCTTTTTGTACTTCTTTAGAGTTAAAAGAAATATTATTGATTTCATTATCAATTAAATCTAATGAAGGAATAATTCCTACCAAATCTAAAAGTTTATGTAATTTTATAGATCTCATATAAAAAATTATTTCTTCAAAATGGCATTAATATTTTTATGAAACCAACTCTTTAATTGATCATCTTTTAATCTTGGAGAAATACGAGGCAATTCTATAATTTCCTTGGACCTAATTCCTTCAACGCCAATAACAGGTACTTCATAATCATATTTTTTATATTTATCTTTATATAAATCGACCCTATCAATATCAATTTCTTTAAGCTCCTCTAGATTGGGAAATAAATCATTAAGGTTTATTTTTGCTAGTTTGTTTTTTAATGAATCACAAAGACAACATCCCTGCCTAACAAAAATAAATATTTTCATTAATTTAATCTGGCACAGGGTCGCATCCACAGGGAGATAAAGGATGACATCTGCTTAATCTCTTTAAAGTTAACCACCCTCCCTTCCAAGGACCATGTCTAGTAATTGCCTCGTATCCATAAGAGCTGCAACTTGGAATAAATCTACATCTTGGTCCGAAAAAAGGAGAAAACCACTTTTGATAGAACGAAATCAAAAAAAGAAGTATAGAAGTAATTGATTGATTAATAGTTTTGAACACTTTAATGATGTAAAATAGTATTTCAGTAGTAATTCAGTTTAATTGAATTTAATCAATTATCCAATTTATTGCAATTTTCTATTTAATTTAAAATTATGTCAAGATACCGCGGCCCCAGATTAAGGGTCACGCGTCGCTTGGGAGAACTACCAGGTCTCACCAGGAAAGCTTCAAAGAAGTCTAATCCTCCAGGTCAGCACGGCCAAGCCCGTCGCAAGCGATCAGAATATGCGATTCGTTTAGAAGAAAAGCAGAAACTTAGGTTTAATTATGGAGTTTCTGAAAAACAACTTGTACGTTATGTAAAAAAAGCCAGAGCTCAAGAAGGATCTACAGGAGCTAACCTACTAAGACTTTTAGAAAACAGGCTAGATAATGTTTGTTTTAGATTAGGTTTTGGAGGCACCATTCCAGGCTCAAGACAATTAGTAAATCATGGCCATGTTACTGTTAATGGAAAGGTTCTTGATATTGCTGGTTATCAATGCAAATCAGGCGATGTAATCGGAATTAAAGAAAATAAAGCAAGCAAAAAACTTGTTGAAGGTAATATAGAATTCCCTGGATTAGCAAATGTTCCCCCTCATCTTGATTTAGACAAACCCAAATTAACGGGGAAAATAAATGGAAAATGCGATAGAGAGTGGGTGGCTCTTGAAATAAACGAACTACTAGTTGTTGAATATTATTCAAGAAAAGTTTAATAAAACTTTTCTTTGGATTATTAAATCTCTCATCTTTAAATGAGAGATTTTACTTAATTCTTGTTTTAAAAATAATGGGAAATAAGAAAAATAATATTAAAAAGCCTGGTTTTAAGACCTTATCTATTCACCATGGAGAAACTTTTGCAGAAGACACTGGGTGCGTTATGCCTCCTATTTTTTCTACATCGACTTTCAAGCATGGAAATAAAGATAATTTCGACTACACCAGATCAGGCAACCCAAACTTTAAAATTCTAGAAAAAATCCTTAAATCAATAGAAGATTCTAAATATTGTACAGTTTTTGGATCTGGAATTAGCGCGGTAACTGCAATTTCATCAACACTAAAATCAGGCGACAAGATACTCTGCGAGTCAAATCTCTATGGTTGTACAGTGAGGATGTTTGAAAAAGTTTTCAAGAAATTTGGACTAGAAGTTTTATACACAGATTTTACAAACAAAAATAATATCAAAAAGATTTCAAACTTCGAGCCAACCTTGATATGGTTAGAAAGTCCAACTAATCCACTTTTGAAGGTACTTGATATTAAGGCGATTTGTGATGAAGCGAATAACCACAAAATACCAGTAGTTGTAGACAACACATTTTCTACAGCGCTAATCCAAAAACCGTTGGACCTTGGTGCAACACTGTCGCTTGTAAGCACCACAAAATTCATTAATGGACACAGTGACGCACTTGGAGGAGCAGTACTGACAAATAATGAGGAATGGAATAGTAAGATGCTTTTCTCTCAAAAAGCTCTCGGGCTTCAACCATCTCCTTTTGATAGTTGGCTTATTACGAGAGGAGTAAAAACTCTTCCTTTAAGAATCGAACAACAAACTCAAAGTGCAGAATTTATTTCTGAAGAATTAAAGAATCATAAAATAATTAGTAAAGTAATTTACCCTTTTAACCAAGAACATCCGCAATTTAATTTAGCAAAATCGCAAATGAAATCTGGAGGTTCGATGATCACCCTAAAATTAAATTTAAATAAAGAGGATACTTTTGAATTTTGCAAATCTCTCAAATATTTCTCGCTAGCAGAAAGCCTTGGAGGAGTTGAAAGTTTAATTTGTCACCCCGCAACAATGACTCATGCTTCTGTTGATAACAATACAAAAAATCTACTTGGGATAGATGATGCTCTTGTCAGATTATCAATTGGATGTGAAGATACAAACGATTTAATCTGGGACATTTTATTTGCTTTAAATCAATTCTGAAAATTGAGAGATTTACTTAAAAACCCTATATGGAAAAATTTAGAGTTGGGATATGCAATTCCTGATAGTATTCATGCAGTTTCTGTAGCATTACCAACTTGGAATGATGTAATAAATTATGAGGAAAAAAATCAAGAATGCATGAATTTATTAAAGTCTATTTACCCACGATTCGGGCTAAACCCTATAGTGAAAAGATTATGCGAAAAAGTAAAAAAGGAAAATCACTTTAACAATAAAAGTATCTGGCCATATCCGAATGAAAGCATTGCTTTAAATGCTAAAAAATACATTGACAGAAATACTTCTGAAAAATTCTCATCAATAGAAAAAAGAGATAATTTAGCTTACTTAATAACTGAAAAGGAAGGAAGTATTTATGCAAAATATTTTTGGCAACATACTGGTCTTGGTATATCTTCAAGAGCTGCTGCTATAGAAATAGGTCTTGAAGATAGCTCTCCAAAATCTTACGTAAATGAATGTTCTCAAAGAATAAAAAATAGAATTTCTAAATCTGCAAAAATCAACTCTAATAATATTCACTTAACTTCATCTGGAATGTCTGCATTGCATACATCTTTAGAAATCATATATAAATTATTTCCAGCTAAACCAACACTCCAAATTGGTTTTCCATATGTAGATGTACTTAAATTACCAATGAATATCTTTCACGGAGCTAAGTTAATTACAGAAGAAAATTGCGCGGATATTGAATTAGAAATCAAAAAAATAAATCCATCAGCATTAATTATTGAACTACCAAGTAATCCAATGCTCAAATGTGTAAACATTAAAAAAATTTCAAAAATAGCAAAAAAGTTAAATATTCCCTTAATTGTTGACGATACAATTGGTTCGAATTTAAATATAAATTCCCTAGAACATGCAGATATAGTTTTTACTTCACTTACAAAAATTTTTTCAGGAAGTGGTGATATTCTTGCCGGATCATTAATACTAAATCCTAAAAGCAAATGGATTGATCAGTTTAGAAATGCATTAAACGAGATTAATCTTCCAGTACTTTCCGATGGAGATATAGTTTATCTGGAGAAAATAAGTAGAGATGTAAATCAAAGAGTTTTTGAACAAAATAAAGCATGTTTAAAATTAAAAAAAAGATTAGAGACCCATAGCGAGATTAAAAATATTTTCCATCCTGAGAATTGTCCAAATTTTAATTCTTTACTTACTTCTGATGGAGGATACGGCTGCTTATTGTCGTTTGAATTAAATGGAGGATTGAACAAAGCTAAAAATTTTTATGATTCTCTTCAATTATCTAAAGGTCCTAGTTTAGGTACAAAATTTACTCTAGTTTGTCCTTATGTTTTACTAGCTCATTATGACGAGTTGGATTGGGCTGAAAGTTTTGGTATACCCTCGCACCTTATTAGAGTATCAGTTGGATTAGAAGACCAAGATCAATTATGGAAAACCTTTTCTGAAGCACTAAGTAATTTCTAAATTCCTAGTATTTACCGTATAGGAACTTGTATACTCTTTTTCTGAATAATAGTTAGTATTAAGATATATTTTCTATATATAAATGGCAAAAATTTATGAGGACAATAGTTTTGCTATTGGAAACACTCCATTAGTAAAATTAAAATCAGTTACTAAAAACGCGAAAGCTACAGTACTTGCAAAAATTGAAGGTAGAAACCCTGCTTATAGTGTCAAATGTAGGATTGGAGCCAACATGATCTGGGATGCAGAGAAAAGTGGGAAGCTTACAAAAGACAAAACTATTGTTGAGCCAACTTCTGGAAATACAGGAATTGCTCTAGCTTTTACTGCTTCAGCAAGAGGTTATAAACTCATCCTTACAATGCCAGAATCCATGTCAATTGAAAGAAGAAGGGTTATGGCAGTGTTGGGGGCAGAAATTGTTTTAACAGAAGCATCTAAAGGTATGCCTGGAGCAATAGCTAAGGCTAAAGAAATTGCAGAAAGTAATCCTTCTCAATATTTCATGCCAGGTCAATTTGACAATCCAGCAAACCCTGAAATTCATTTCAAAACAACTGGGCCAGAAATCTGGGATGATTGCGATGGTGAAATTGATGTTTTAGTTGCAGGGGTAGGAACTGGCGGCACAATTACAGGAGTTTCAAGATACATTAAGCAAGAGAAGGGTAAAAATATTACTTCTGTAGCTGTAGAACCCTCACATAGTCCTGTTATTACACAGACAATGAATGGAGAAGAGGTTAAATCTGGACCACATAAAATTCAAGGAATTGGAGCAGGATTTATTCCTAAGAACCTTGACTTATCAATTGTTGATAAAGTTGAACAGGTAACGAATGACGAATCAATCGAGATGGCTCTTAGATTAGCAAAAGAAGAAGGTCTTTTAGTCGGAATATCTTGTGGTGCTGCTGCGGCAGCGGCTGTTAGATTAGCTGAACAAGATGAATATGCGGGGAAAACCATCGTAGTTGTTCTACCTGATTTGGCAGAGAGATATTTATCATCAATTATGTTTACTGAAGTTCCAAGCGGAATCATTCAAGAACCAGTAAAAGCCTAAATCTATTTCTCCAGTAATGAATCTGGTGAAATATACATTGCATCGCCATAAGAGAAAAATCTAAATTTTTCTTTTATGGCTCTTTTATACAATTCTAATAATCTTTCTCTACCAATCATTGCACTTACTAATAGTAATAATGAACTTTTAGGAAGATGAAAATTAGTTAATAATCCATCAACTACCTTAAATTTATAACCTGGCTTAATTACTAAATCCACATACTTCGCTATTGGAATAAAGTCATTAATTTCGTAAGAATAACAACTTTCAAGAGCTCTTACACTAGTTGTCCCAATAGCAATTATTCTTCTATCTGTTTTCTTTATTCTTTTTATTTCGTCAACTACTTCCTTATTAACACTTACCCATTCTTTATGAAGTTTTAAGTTACTTAGATCTTCTTGATCAATTGGTTTGAATGTTCCATAACCTACGTGCAAAGTTATCGGTAAGATTATTACTCCTTTCTTTTTTAGATTAGAAATAAGACTTTTGCTTAGGTGTAAACCAGCAGTTGGCGCGGCAACTGCCCCTGGATTAGTTGCATACTCAGTTTGATAACTGTTCTCATGAAAAGATTCTTCTTCGTAATTTTTTATATAAGGAGGAAGAGGGATTTCCCCGTATTTATCAAGAAGGGAATTCATTGAATTGAGATCAATTATATTTTCCGGGAATTTAATAAATCTCCCTCCCGTTTCTTCATCAACCCCATCAACAATCAAATTAATATCTTGTGCAGAAAGAGATTTTAATTTTAATTTTCTATTTATTTTTAACTTTTTCGCTGGCTTTGCCAAACATAACCAAACACATTCATGGGATCTTTCTAAGACTAATAATTCGACTAACGTCCTATTTTCTAATTCAACCTTTAACCTTGCCTTCATTACTTTAGTATTATTTACAACCACAAGATCGCCTTTTCTAAATTCATCTAAAAGATTCTTGGTAAATTTATTAGTTAAGCAGTTCTCCTCTAAAACACTATTTCTAACTATCATCAATCTTGATTCATGCCTTATTGCAGAAGGTTTACTAGCAATTAATGAAGGATTAACAAAGTAATTATAAGCTTGAAGCTTATAATTACTTTCTTCATTATTAATTTGAGAAATCAATTAAATTTAAGATACAAGTGTCTCTGGCTCATTTTCAATCAAGTAAGCCAAGTCTTTTAAGAAAGAAGCACCATCTGCTCCATAGATCACTCTGTGATCAGCTGTTAGATTTACCTGCATTATTTTTCTAACAGATATTGAACCATCACTATTTCCTACAACAGTTGGTTTCGATGATGCTATCGCTAAGATTGCACCGGTCCCAGGGGGTAGTATTGCATCAAATCTATCAACACCAAACATACCAAGGTTAGATAAGGTAAATGTTCCCGTGGAGTATTCATCAGGTTCTAATTGTTTTGATCTTGATCTTTTTACGAGATCTTTCCATTCCCTAGATAATTCAAATAAATCAGAATTGCATGGTTCTTTTAATACTGGAGTTATTAGTCCACCATCTTCCATCGCGACAGCAACAGCAATATTTATATTTTCTGGATAAGAAATTCCATTTTCTGAAAAACTTGAGTTAACTTGAGGATGTTTTTTAAGTGTCTTTGCAACTGCCTTTACAAGTAAAGCAGTCATAGTCACTCCATTCTGTTTTACCTTTTTGTAGAATTTATCTAGCTTATCTGTGTTGATAGAGTATCCAACCCTAAAACATGGAACCTCTAAACTAGATTCCATATTTTTATTTACGGCTTTTTGAAGAGTATTAAATTGAACTGTTTCTCCAGGATTACCAAAACTATTTCCTTCAGTTTCTGGTTTACTATCAACTCCCAAATTTGAACCAGGAATACTTGCAGGAAAACCACCTTCTCCTATCCATGGTATAGAGACAGGTTGGCCATTAGCTTTTAAAATATCATCGGCTTGAATCCTTCCGTGAGGGCCAGATCCATGAACCTTTGCCAAATCAACACCCATTTGAGAGGCTAGTTTTTTAGCTCTTGGAGATGCAATTATCCTCGAAGAAACATTGCTTATAGCGGCATTAATTTGATCTCTATTAAGTTTTGGTACTGGCTTTTCACTCTTTAAGACGACTTCTTGTGCTTCTTTTTTGATATTTTCAGTCTGGACTACTGATTTTTCTTCAGTCTTATTGCTTACCAATTGAAGTTGGTCTGAAGTAGAGACTTCGGATTGATTTCCTTTATTTTGTTCTTGGACAGAAGCTATCTCATCCTCATTTTCTACAATGAGACCAATAGTTTCTCCAACAGGTGCAGTGCTTCCGGCAGGCATTAAAACTGCTGCAAGATATCCATCTTGAAAAGATTCAACATCCATATCTGCCTTGTCAGATTCAACAACCAAGACAGATTCGCCTCTTTCAACCTTATCTCCTGGATTTTTCAACCATTCCACAATCTTGCCCTCCGTCATGGTAGAACTCAAGGCAGGCATGAATATTTCGTGAGACATAAGAAAATTGTTATTGCATAAGTTTCAAGGGATTTTTACCAAACTTTCAAAAGTTTTTATGATTAAGAACCCTTTAAACTCTTGATCTAATTATACGAAATCATATTCACAGTGGGAACTCTTAAAACTTAAGAAAGTAATAATTTAGATCGATTAGAATTTAAAACTTTTCGCAAATTAAGATTTACTTATTTTAATCAAAAATATTAAATCTTTTCTTTAATTATTATCTATAGATTGAATAACTCCATCTTTAACAGTAATCGAGACTTGCATTTTTTCAATAAGATTGTCGCCCACAGTGACATCACAGAAACTATCCACTTGCCCTTGATCAACAATCTCGTCCATTTTTAATTCGCGAACTTGACTCTGTTGTTGAAGTAGATTTCTTTTTTGTTCTTCAATTTCATTGCGTTTTGCTGCGACTTGTTGTTGCACCTGACTAACCTGTTCTTGAACCCTTGGATCTAGAGGATTAACCGATTGGGATCTAATATTATTTACTATCTGCTGCCCTTCCTGCTCTAGTTGAGATAATTGCTGATCAATGTTTGAAATTGCTTTACTTAATTCTTTTTCAGCATCTTCCTTCCAAGTTGGTGTAACTACAGCTTTAATAGCTATTGAGCGCTTTATAGATATAGAGTTTTTTGTTTCCATAAAAAATTAAATTACCTTTTAAATATAGATAGAACAAATCAAATTTTCTTACTAAATTTGTTTTCATACATATTTTCTATTTGTAATGAATACTTTTTTTCTATTTCTTTTCTTTTTTGTTTAAGAGTTTGTGTTAACAAACCATTTTCTAAAGTAAAGGCATCAACAAAATAACAATCTAATATTTGTTCTTCTGATCTTGCTCCTAATCGACTTCTAAGCAAATTATTAATTTGTAATTTAAAAAATGTACCAATATTCTTATTTAGGTTTAATTTTGAAAGGTCTTCTTCCAAAAACTTGCTTCTAACCAATTCGACATTAGGCACTACAAGGGCTGTTAAACATTTCTTATCTTGTCCTACTAGTTGAATCTGATTAATATATTCAGAACTAAGGATTTCAGTTTCTAGCGGATTCGGTTCTATATTTTCACCACTTGATAGCACTATTGTATCCTTGGCTCTTCCTGTTATGAAGAGAGAACCATTTGGTATTAGGAAACCTAAATCACCAGTATCAAACCAACCATCCTTGGATAAAACATCTTTTGTAGCTAATTCATTATTAAGATAACCTTTCATTACTTGTGGCCCCCTAACAAGAATTTTTCCGACTTCTCTGAACTTCAGAATCTTTTTTTTATCATCATTCACTATTTTGATTTCAGTAAATGCTAGAGGCTGACCAGATGATCCTCTAACATTTAATTCTCTTATCCTACAAGTTAATACTGGACTAGTTTCTGTAAGTCCATATCCTACCAAAACATCTATACCTAAAGATTCAAAAAAAAGATCCACATGTTCTGGCAATGCACCTCCGCCGTTAATGGGAAATTTCAGTTTTTCTCCACATAGTTGTCTTAGAATATTCGGCCATAAAAAAATAGTAGACAACTTATGTAAAGGATATCGGCCAATAACAGAACCCATTAAGGGGATTTTTGATTTAAAAGTTATTTGATTGATATCTAAATTTCTTATCTTTCTTAGACTTCTTTTGAAAACTGAACTATTACTTATCAAAAACTTTATAAGTTTTTGCTTTTTGGAAGGCATTTTTTTCAACGCCTGAAAAAAACCATCATGTATTGCTTCCCATAGTCTTGGTACAGTAGCCATGACAACAGGCTTTGTTTGTGTAATATCATCTTTCAGAAATTTTGGAATTGTATAGTATTGTGAACAACCACATGAAAAAAAGAAGTATTCAGCACTCCTCTCATAAGAATGCCAGATAGGTAAAACGCTTAATACAGAGGTCCCAGGTTCTGGATCAGCAATATAGGCTAAATTAATTATTTGATGTAAAAAATTTGCATGAGTCAGGGGTACACCTTTAGGTTTTCCTGTTGTCCCAGAAGTGTAAAGAATAGTAGCAACATCATCAATTTCCGGATTAAATTTTTCAAGATTATTACTTTGTGAATTTTCTTTTTCTTCTGAACTTATGAATTGATTCCAACTTAATAAAGTTTCAAATTGTTCATCTTCTAAATTGATTATAAATTTCAGTCTTTTTTTTAATTCTTCTTTGTTGTTTAACTTAAGCCAAATCTCCTTAGATTGAACTATTAGACCTACTGAATTAGAGTGCTCAATAATATAGTCTAATTCTACTGAAGGAGAATTAATACCTCTCACTGCATTTATAGCTCCTAAACGCATTAAGCCTTGATCAACTATTAGCCATCTTGGAGAATTTTCAGATATTACAGTAACTACATCCCCCTTTACTAAACCATAATTTTTAAAAGAAAAAGAGACTTTTGTTATTAAATCTGCTAACTCAGAATAAGAAAATTTTTCTTTATATTTACCTCTTAAATCGCAAATAGCTAAAGTATCACCAAATTTAAATTTTAATTTTTCCCAAATTTGATCTACATGATGAAGCTTCTTAATAAAATCTCTATTTTTAGCAAATTTAGCTTTTTTAGAAAGAGGTTTGGCTGAAGGCCAGTATGCTAAATCACCCATATTAAATTGATTTTGAAATTTTAATTTCTATTTTGATACAAAATCAAAATTAAATTCTTTAACAATTCTCTTGACTTCTTGAATATTTAAATTTTTGTTGTAATCAATCATATTTGCCATAAGACAATTTTCTATTCCGCAAGGAACAATTTTATTAAAGTTTTCTAATTCGCA
>CACBHP010000012.1 GCA_902539115.1 uncultured Prochlorococcus sp.
CTTAATTGACTGGAACCAAAAAATTCTTTTATTGCAGCAACCAAAGGTTTGGGATTGACTAATTGAGCTGGAGTTAAAGAATCTGTTTCCCCTACAGTCATTCTCTCTTTGATAATTCTCTCTAAACGATTAAGTCCAACCCTGACTTGATTTTGAAGAAGTTCTCCTACAGATCTAACCCTTCGATTACCAAGGTGGTCAATGTCATCCAAACAAGCGCCGCCAATATCCAATTCCAGGTTAATTAAATAATCAATGGTAGAGAGAACATCTTCATGTGTAAGTGTTCTCACATCGTCTGGAACTGTAAGTCTCAATTTTTTATTTATTTTATATCTACCAACTCGGCCTAAATCGTATCTTTTGGGATCAAAAAATCTACTATGTAATAGCTGTTGTCCGCCAGATACGGAGGGTGGTTCACCAGGTCGTAGCTTCTTGTATAGCTCAAGTAATGCCTGGTCTTCTGAATTTATACCCTCGTCATTAGCTGACTCAATTGAGCTTTGATAAAACTCAGGATGCCTTAGTTTATCGACCACATCATTATCTGAAAGACCCATCGCTCGCATAAGAACGTGAGCATTAATTTTTCTAGTTTTGTCAACTCTTACATACAGTAAATTATTTTTATCAGTCTCGAATTTTAACCACGCACCTCTATTAGGGATAACGCTGGCGTTATAAGTTCTTCGACCATTTTTATCAAGTTCATCTTTGAAATATACTCCAGGACTTCGAACAATTTGATTTACAATAACTCTCTCAGCACCATTAATAATGAAAGTTCCTCTTTCAGTCATTAGTGGTAATTCGCCAATAAATACTTCTTGTTCTTTAATTTCCCCTGTTTCTTTATTAATCAATCTGCAAGTTACATACATTTGAGATGCAAATGTAGCATCCCTCCTTTTGGCTTCCTCAACATCATGTCTAGGTCTTTTTAACCTATACTCCTCACCGATAAAGTGTAATTCTAATTTACCTGTGTAATCAGAAATTGGAGAAAAATTTTGTAGTTCTTCTATTAAACCTTTTTCCAAAAACCATTTAAAGCTTGCTCTTTGTACTTCAACTAAATCTGGTAGATAAGTAGCTGTTTTTGCTACCTGTAAAGCGCTACTGCTCATCCAAGAAAACCTGCGATTTTGTGAGAATTACTATTTACTTTTAATCTACTCAATATTTAGTTCTTTAACTTTTCACTTAAGTGAGACAAAAATTAAATCTCGATTTCAACAAAAAATCAATAAAATTATAAAAAATTGAATTTTTTAATGTTGATAAATCTTTTAATGTGTAAGTTAAAGCTAAAAATTAAGAAAAATTTCCAGTAATTCCTAATTTTAACAGCTGCTACGTCAAATTAACAAGTCAAATTTAAACAAATCTTCAGCATTCTTAGATGATTCTTTTGCAATAGTAATTAATTCAGTAGATCTTAAATCTGACATAAAATTTGCAACATTTTCAACAAATGCAGGTTCATTTCTTTTACCCCTATGAGGGACAGGAGCTAAAAATGGTGAGTCAGTTTCAATTAGATATTTATCATTTGGGACTATTTTGGCACACTCATGAATTTCATATGCTTTTGGGAAAGTAACTATTCCACTAAAACTGATGTAGAATCCAAGATCCAAGAATTGCTTCATTTCTTTTGGAGTTCCTGTCCAGCAATGAAGTACACCATCAGGACATTTTCCTTTTCTAGAGAGATCACTACATATCTCAATCATTTCATTGGCAGCATCTCTGCAATGAATAATTACAGGCAATTTAAGTTCATAAGCTAACTCCATTTGAGGAATCAGAGCATCAATTTGCTGAGTTTTATTTTTATTTTTAAAAAAATCCAAGCCTAATTCGCCTATAGCCACAACTCTTCGATTATCTTGAGCTGAATTTCTTAAAAGAGATTTTGAGCTTTCTTCCCATTTTTTTGCTTCTAGCGGATGCAAACCAACTGAATAGTAAATTTCATTAAATTCATGAGATATTTTTTTCAACTTTGGAATTTCTGTGAATTCACAACAAGCATGAACTAATTTTTTTACACCCTTAGAACGTAATCTTTGAACAACATCATCAAGATCTTTTTCGAAATTTTCAAATATTAAATGACAGTGGGAGTCTATGAGTTCAATATCGCTCATAATAATTCTCCGACTTTTTACTTTGTGGTAAGTGTAGTTTTTACAAAATTGTTGATTTTCGATTTTTTATTAGCGCCGTTATTCTTGTGAAGAACATTTTTTTTAACTGCTTTATCTATTAAACTAAAAGCTTTATTAAGACTTGTTTTCACAAGATTTTTATTATCCTCATTAGGGTTTTTTTGATATTTTTCGCAATTCTCTAAAGTTTTTTTGGTTAAAGTCTTGACGGTAGATTTATAAGACTTATTTATTAAACGATTTCTTTCTGCAATTTGTATTCTCTTTTTTGCTGATTTGTTATTGGCCACAGAGGGTACATAATTAGAAGAATACTATCATAACAAATAAATCGACTCATAATCAATCATATATAATTTAGAAAGTTATTAAATTGGGTATTGAACCTTTCTATTTGAAAAAATTAACCATATGAAGATCATAAATAATAAAAAAGAAGCTATTGAAGAATTAAAAAGGATTTCTACTCGAACTAATTCAGATAACAATAACAGGATAAATGCAATTGTTGAAGAAATTCTTCACGAGGTAAAAATTTCTGGAGATATAGCAGTAGAAAAATATACAAAAAAATTTGATGGTTTCAATCCTGACCCTATGCAAGTGAGTGCGGATCAAATAAAGAATGCATGGGATGAAATTGATAATAATTTGAAACGCTCACTTGAGGTAGCTCATAAAAGAATTCAAAAATTCCATGAAAAAGAAATTCCTCAATCTTTCACTATCAAAGGTAAATATGGTGATATAGTCCAAAGAAGATGGAGACCAGTTATAAATGCAGGTATTTATATTCCTGGAGGCAGAGCTGCTTATCCAAGTACTGTATTAATGAATGCAATACCTGCAAAAGTAGCAGGTGTAAAAGAAATCATAATGGTATCGCCTGGGAATAACGAAGGGGAAATAAATAAAACTGTTTTAGCTGCAGCTCACTTATCAGGTATCAATAAAGTATTTAGAATTGGAGGAGCTCAAGCAATCGGTGCTTTAGCATTTGGCACAAATCAAATTAATAAAGTTGATGTTATTTCAGGTCCAGGAAATATCTATGTCACAACTGCGAAAAAACTCATTTATGGCTCTACAGGTATTGATTCTTTAGCTGGTCCAAGTGAAATATTAATCATTGCAGATGAAACAGCTCAAAGCGCACATATAGCATCTGATCTACTAGCTCAGGCAGAACATGATCCTTTGGCATCATCAATACTTCTTACTACATCAAAGAACCAGGCGAAAGAAGTTTTAGAAGAACTTTATAAAAAAATAGATAATCATCCAAGAAAAGAAATTTGCATGCAATCAGTAAAAAATTGGGGATTAATTGTGATTTGCGAGAATAGTGAATCATGCATTGAATTAAGCAATAACTTTGCCCCTGAACACCTAGAAATTATTACATTAGATTCAAAAAGAATACTTGCAGGTATAGAGAATGCAGGAGCGATATTTTTAGGAAAATGGACCCCAGAAGCTGTTGGAGATTATCTTGCTGGACCAAATCATACTTTACCCACATCAGGAAATTCTAGATTTAGCGGTTCTTTGGGAGTTGAAACTTTTATGAAAAATACTTCAATAATTGAATTTAATGAAGAAAGTTTAAAAGATAATAAACTTGATATTATTAATCTTGCTAAAAGTGAGGGCTTACATAGCCACGCTAACTCAGTGCAAATAAGATTTGAAGATTAGCTAGTTCTTGAGGGTGAGTAAACTACTGGCTTGTTGTTTTCAATTTTACCAACTAATACTTTGTCTGTAAGATCAACGAATAATCCATTTTCTAATACTCCTGGAATATTATTAATCTTCATTTCAATGTCTTTTGGATTCTTTATACCATCATTGAATAAAACATCTAGGATGAGATTGCCTTGGTCAGTAACAACTGGGCCAGCTTTTTTAGTAGCCATTCTTAAAGAAGAACTGCCATTCATTTGTGCGATCACTTCCTGAACTTGCTTCCAAGCATTTGGAAGAACTTCTACAGGTAAAGGGAAAGATAGATTTAGATTTTGTACGAGTTTAGTTTCATCAACAACAATTAACAATTGATCAGCTTTAGATGCCACTAACTTCTCTCTAACATGGCATGCTCCTCCTCCCTTTATTAATTGAAATCCTGGATCAACTTCATCAGCTCCATCAATAGCTAAATCAATTTTAGAAACAGAAGCTAAATCGATAAGCTGGATATCAAGTTCAAGCGCTAAAACTTCTGATTGAAAAGAAGTTGCAACTCCTCTTATGTTTTGAAGTTTTCCAAGGCGAATTTCATCGGCGAGGCTTTTTATCATTAACGCAGCAGTAGATCCAGATCCTAACCCAAGAATCATGTCACTCTTTACTTCACTTATTGCTGCATCAGCAACTATTTGTTTCATTTGAGTTTGTGAGTCCAAAATCTTTCCTCTAAAGGCTATAGATTATTAAATTTCACTGGGTGATTTATGTCAAACCTGGAAGAGGTTCTGGTTTGATATTTATCTGTATCTCTTTATTATCTCTCAAGATATTTAAGAGGAATACCTTTCCTATCTGGGCTTTTTCTACTTCATCCAGTAAAGCTTTAGGTTCTTTTATAGAGATATTTTCGGCTGCTATTACTAAATCGCCCCTTCTTAAACCCGCTTTTTCAGCGGGGCTATTAGGTATAACTGATTGAATTAGAGCTCCATTTCTTTCAGGTAATTGAACTAGTGAATTGGGGTCTCGATTATGTTCTTTAGCAATTCTAGGATTTAAAGAAATCAATTGCACCCCTAGGTATGGATGAATAACTTCCCCATTTTTAAGAAGCTGTTCAGAAACACTTTTAGCTAGATTAATAGGAATTGCAAAACCCAATCCAGCTCCTGGGCCACTTCTTACTAAAGTATTAATTCCTATTACCTCACCATTAGAATTTATAAGTGGTCCTCCTGAATTTCCTGGATTTATTGCTGCATCAGTCTGAATAAGATCCAGCCTTTTATCTGAAAATCCTAGACTGTTAATATCTCTGTGTAGGCTGCTAACGATCCCCAAGGTGACTGTTTTTTCAAGACCATAGGGAGTACCAAGAGCTATTGCCCAATCTCCTACTTCAAGATCTTCAGAATTTCCAAGTGGAGCAAAACCAGAATAAGCATCTCCGTCAATTTTTACTAAAGCTAGATCAGTTACGCCATCTGTTCCCAATACTTGACCATCACAAATAGATCCATCTGCCAAAGTAACTGAAACATCATCGACTCTTTCTACGACATGAGCATTTGTAAGAACCAAACCATTTTCATTAATGATCACTCCAGAACCTTGTCCTCTCTCTCTTTCAGGAGTTATTCCTTGCTCACCAAGTAAATCCCTCAATAAAGGGTCAAGTAAAGTAGGGTCAAATTGTTGCCTCTCTACCAATCGCTCAGTATCAATTTTTACAACTGCAGGGCCAACATTTTTAACTGCGGAAGATACGAAATTGTGACTTTCAGTTGATGTTAAAGCTAAAACATCAGTTTCTTGAGAGAGATTAACTAAACAAAAACAAATAATAATGAATACTTTGATTAAATTATTAAATTTAATCTTGAGAAAGTTCATTTAAATAATAGCTTTATACTTTATTTGATAAATCTAATTGAAGAAATTAATTATTGTTGTTTTTTTGTTTACATCCATAAAATACAAATCTTAAAATTTTTATATAGAAATAACTTCCTTATGTGTGAAAATAATCTTAAATAAATTTATGAATAAATTTGAATAAAGAAAACTTAAGTAAGCTAGAAACTCTATTAAAAAAAGCTGCTAATGAACTGGATTTAGAAATCTGCAGTTTAAAAATTCAAACCAATCAAAATCCAACAGTAATTGAAGTTATTATAAAAAAAACTAATAGAGATGACATTTCCTTAGATGATTGTACGCTTTTTAATACCCCAGCATCTGAGGAAATAGAAAAATCAAATCTTTTAAATTGTTCATATGTGTTAGAAATTAGTAGTCAAGGGGTCAGTGATGAATTAACCTCAGAAAGAGACTTCATAACTTTTAAGGGTTTTCCAGTTAATGTTGAGTTAAACCAAAAGAATTCAAAAATAAAATTCCTGAATGGTTTACTTTATGAAAAGTCTAATGATTATTTAGCCATTAACATTAAAGGTAGGATAAAGAAAATCCCTTTCGACGAAGTATTAAAAGTTAGTCTTTGTACCTTAAAAGATTAATTATTTTTTCAACCATTATTCAATTTTCCCATCATAGATGGCATTAGTTATTCTCCCAGGTTTAAACAATCTTATTGAAGACATTAGTGAGGAAAAAAAGTTACCTCCTAATATCGTTGAAGCTGCCTTACGCGAAGCTTTATTAAAAGGTTACGAAAAATATAGAAGAACTTTTTACATTGGAGTTAACGAAGATCCATTTGATGAAGAATACTTTAATAATTTTGATGTTGGACTAGATCTAGATGAAGAAGGTTATAGGATTTTATCAAGTAAAATTATTGTAGAAGAAGTTGAAAGCGAAGATCATCAAATATCTTTAGTAGAAGTTAAACAAGTAGCTGATGATGCTCAAATAGGTGACACGGTTGTTTTAGACGTCACTCCAGAAAAAGAGGATTTTGGGCGAATGGCTGCTTCAACAACAAAGCAAGTTTTAGCTCAAAAATTAAGAGATCAACAGAGAAAAATGATCCAAGAAGAATTTGCAGATTTGGAAGATCCTGTTTTAACTGCAAGAGTTATAAGATTTGAAAGACAATCGGTAATTATGGGAGTTAGTTCAGGTATTGGTAGACCTGAAGTAGAGGCCGAACTTCCAAAAAGAGATCAATTACCAAATGATAATTACAGAGCTAATGCAACTTTCAAAGTATTTTTGAAAGAAGTTAGCGAAATAGCCAGAAAAGGACCACAACTTTTTGTAAGCAGAGCAAATGCTGGATTAGTAGTCTATTTATTTGAAAATGAAGTACCGGAAATCCAAGAAGGTACAGTAAAAATTGTTGCTGTTTCAAGAGAAGCGAATCCTCCTTCAAGAGCAGTCGGGCCAAGAACAAAAGTAGCTGTTGATAGCGTAGAGCAAGAAGTTGACCCTGTAGGTGCCTGTATTGGAGCAAGAGGAGCAAGAATCCAACAAGTAGTTAATGAATTAAGAGGAGAAAAAATTGATGTTATAAAATGGTCATCTGATCCAATACAGTATATTTTAAACTCTTTAAGTCCTGCGAAAGTCGATCTAGTAAGACTTGTTGACCCAGAAGGTCAACACGCCCACGTACTAGTTCCTCCTGATCAATTGAGTCTCGCAATTGGTAGGGAAGGACAAAATGTCAGACTTGCAGCAAGATTAACTGGTTGGAAGATTGATGTCAAAAACTCACATGAATACGATCAGGAAGCAGAAGATGCTGCTGTCAATGAGTTAATAATTCAAAGGGAATATGAAGAGAAACTCCAGCGAGAAGCTGAGCTTAGATTAGAAGCGGAACAAGCTGAACGTGCTGCTGAAGATGCCAGATTAAGAGAGCTTTATCCTCTTCCTGAAGATGATGAAGAATATGGACAAGAAACATATGAAGAAGAGACCTTTTCAGATAGTGATCAATTAGAGACTATTCAAGATGGTGAAATATCCGCTAAAGAGGAGAGGAAACGGTGATACTACAAACCCCTGTTATGCGTATATGCATTTCATGTAGAAAAACATATGACAGGAAATATCTTATAAAGATTACTAAAGATCATAAGCAAGGCATTTTGTTTCAAAAAGGGATGGGGCGATCAGCCTACATTTGCAAGTCAAAAAAATGTTACTCAGATTCTAAGATCAAAAAAAAGCTTCAAAAAGCTTTAAAAACATCATTAGAAACTGAATTTATTGATATTTTTGAAAAAGAGATTACAAGCTACAATGACTATCCCAATAAGGGAATATAATTAAATTAAATCCTCTTTAATTTCCAAAAGAGTACAAATCAGATTAAATGACTATCAGCGATAAAATCAGAATTTACGAACTTTCCAGAGACTTAAATCTGGAAAATAAAGATATATTGGATGCCGCTCTAAAACTATCAATTTCAGTAAAAAGCCATAGCAGTTCAATTAGTGCGGAGGAAGCAGAAAAAATAAAAAATCTTATTAATAAAAAAAATTCAGATAAAGAAATACTTTCAATTAAAAAACCTTCAATTAAAAAAGATAATCATATACAAAACAAAGAAGATCAATCTTCTGTTATCTCCTCCACGAAAGGGAAACCTCTTAAAGATAATCCAAACAAAAAGCCATTGTTGATAAAACCTCTTAATAAACCCGAGAGTCTAAAAATATTTTCAAATCAACCTAAAACTCTTAATAAACCTACAATTTCCAACAGTTCACAATCTCAAACAAATATTACAAATCAAAATTTAAATAGTAAGACTTCCCAAAATCTCAATCAAGATAAAAAAAGTTTCCGAAATAACACTACCCCACCTATAAAAAGTCCTGCTAAACCTCCAATTCAACTAATTAATAAGCCTCAAAATATTAATAAAAATGTTAAATCTAATGAATCTTCCCAGAAGATTTCCAATTCAGGAGGGGAAAGACAAATATCAAACAAACCTGACCAAAATTCGAACAAATCTAAAACAAAAAATATTAACAACAGAATGTCCCCTCCCGAGCTCGTAGGAGCTCCAATAAGAAGAGACGGACCCAATCAGCAAAATAATAAGAAAAACATTTCTTTTAAACAAGCTATCCCTAACAGACCTGGCTTGCCCAATAGGCCTGGATTAAGAAATAAACCATCAGATCAAGGTAGACCTGGATCTTTCAATAGACAAGCCAATACGAATAGGACTGGCACTCCCAACAGACCTGGAACGCCCAATAGATCTGGATTAAGAAATAAACCATCAAATCAGGGCAGACCTGGATCTTTTAATAGACAAAACAATACGAATAGGACTGGTGCTCCGAACAGACCAGGCATGCCCAATAGGCCTTTGCCTAAATTTAATGGTCAGAAGTCACCTGGGATTAGAAAGCCAGTATCACCTAATGAACTCTTACAACTTCAAAAGACCAACAAATCTGAGAATGAAAAATTAGTTTTAAAGAATAAAGAAAAACAAAATAGTGAAACAACGAAACAAAAGGTAAAATCTCCAAATAGTCGACCTCATACTGCCCCTAGTTCAAAAAAACCACCCCATAGAACATTTTCAAATAATTCTAAAAAACCAGGGAAGACAGACTGGGATGATAGCGCAAAACTTGAAGCATTAAGAAGCAAAAATCCCCAAAAACAAAGACAAAAAGTTCATATTATTGGAGAGAATGATGATTCACTAACATCTGAAACTAGTGGATATTCAGGCGAAAAAATTTCAATCCTATCAGCTAGTTTGGCGCGTCCAAAGAAAGAAAAGTCTGATGAATCCAAATCTCAAAAAAATATAAAACAATTTAAAAAGAAGAAAAAAGAGACTACTAGGCAAAGGCAAAAAAGAAGAGCTATGGAGTTAAAGGCTGCTAAAGAAGCCAAACAAGTAAGGCCTGAAATGATAATAGTACCCGAAGATAATTTAACAGTTCAAGAATTAGCTGATAAATTAAGTCTTGAAAGTTCTGAAATAATCAAATCACTTTTTTTTAAAGGAATAACTGCAACTGTTACTCAGTCACTTGACTTAGCAACTATTGAAACAGTAGCTGAAGAATTTGGGGTGCCTGTTTTGCAAGATGATATCCAAGAAGCTGCCGAGAAAACAGTAAATATGATTGAATCTGAAGATCTTGATAATCTAATAAGAAGACCCCCTGTTATTACAGTGATGGGACATGTAGATCACGGCAAAACAAGTCTTTTAGATTCCATCAGAGAATCAAGAGTAGCTTCGGGGGAAGCAGGGGGCATCACTCAACACATAGGAGCTTATCAAGTTGAATTTGAACATGAATCTAACAAGAAAAAATTAACTTTTCTTGATACCCCTGGTCATGAAGCCTTTACTGCAATGAGAGCGAGGGGTACAAAGGTTACGGATGTAGCTGTTCTTGTAGTTGCGGCAGATGATGGTTGCAGACCTCAAACACTTGAGGCTATCAGTCATGCAAGAGCTGCAAAAGTACCAATTGTTGTTGCAATAAATAAAATTGACAAAGAAGGAGCATCTCCAGAGAGAGTAAAGCAGGAACTATCTGAAAAAAATTTAGTTGCTGAAGATTGGGGAGGAGATACAGTGATGGTTCCAGTTAGTGCTATCAAAAAACAAAACATTGATAAATTGCTCGAAATGATTTTATTAGTTTCAGAAGTAGAAGATCTACAAGCTAACCCTGATAGATACGCAAAAGGTACTGTAATTGAAGCTCACCTAGACAAAGCCAAAGGGCCTGTGGCTACTTTGTTAGTTCAAAATGGAACCTTAAAATCAGGAGATGTTTTAGCTGCGGGTTCAGTCCTCGGGAAAATTAGAGCAATGGTTGATGAACATGGTAATAGAATCAAAGCAGCAGGACCATCATTCCCAGTAGAAGCCCTAGGATTCAGTGAAGTTCCTACAGCAGGAGATGAATTCGAAGTCTACCCTGATGAGAAAAATGCTCGGGCTATTGTCGGAGAAAGGGCAACAGATGCTAGAGCCACAAAATTAGCTCAGCAAATGGCTTCTAGAAGAGTCAGCTTATCATCATTATCAACTCAAGCAAATGATGGAGAACTTAAGGAATTAAACTTAATTCTCAAAGCTGATGTTCAAGGTAGTGTTGAAGCGATATTAGGATCACTAGAACAATTACCAAAAAATGAAGTGCAAGTAAGAGTGCTACTCTCTGCTCCTGGAGAAATAACTGAGACAGATATAGATCTAGCTGCTGCATCTGGATCAGTAATCGTTGGGTTTAATACCTCATTGGCATCTGGCGCAAAGAGAGCTGCTGATGCTAATGATGTTGATATAAGAGAATATGAAGTAATCTATAAACTCTTAGAGGACATTCAGATGGCAATGGAGGGACTACTTGAACCTGATCTTGTTGAAGAATCTTTAGGAAAAGCCGAAGTTCGAGCAACTTTCTCAGTTGGTAAAGGAGCTATAGCAGGCTGCTATATACAAACTGGTAAATTACAACGGAATTGTTCCCTTAGAGTTATTCGATCAGAAAAAATAATTTTTGAGGGTAATTTAGACTCATTAAAAAGATCTAAAGATGATGTTAAAGAAGTAAATACAGGATTTGAATGTGGAGTTGGGTGCGATAAATTCTCTTCTTGGATTGATGGAGACATAATCGAAGCATTCAAATTTGTCACTAAAAAGAGGACATTAACTCAATAATACAAAATTTATTTTTTCAATCCTTATTCCTATCAAAGATTAATAAAGTTGAAAATAGTATACAAGCACCAATTTGTATAAAAATATTATTTTGCTGTAATTCATTACCACTTGCAATTTTGGCAAGCATTATTAGAAGACCTAAAAATGCTGAACCACTAAAAGCTATCCACAATATTCTCCTTAATCCCCTGAAGGGAGACTGGGACTCTTTCAATAATTTCTTTTTTAATTCGGGATCTATTTTTGACACTAATAAAATTAATTATAAAATTAATCTTATATGAAAATATCAATATTTAGTGTTGCCGATGTAGCTCAGCGGTAGAGCAACTGTCTCGTAAACAGTAGGTCATTGGTTCAATTCCAATTATCGGCATATGAAAAACAAATTTTAGTGTGTTTTTTCTTGGGATTTTAATTTCTCCGAATTAGTAATAAAGTAGTTAGATTCTAAGAGAGAATAAATTCATTAAATTTGATGACATGAATTTTGATTTGAAGTTCGAAAAATTAAATAAAAAAAATTACCCTAGAAAGCATTATGGAAAAATCCTTACTGTAAGGTTGCCCTGTAATCCAATATTTCCAATAGGACCTATTTATTTAGCAGATCATATTCATAAATGTTTTCCAGCTATAGAGCAACAATTCATTGATTTAGCAATTATCCCATCCAATAAAGTTTCCAAATCTTTAGCTAGAAAAATTGATCAATTTAGACCTCATTTAATCATTTTTTCATGGAGAGATATACAAATCTATGCACCTGTTGATGGCAGGAGTGGAAATCCATTACAAAACTCTTTTGAAGTTTTCTACTCAAAAAATATATTAAAAAAAATTAGAGGTTCTTGGGGAGGATTAAAATTAATTGCATCTCATTATTGGGAAATATATAGAAATACTTCTTTAGTCAAGATGGGACTAAAGAGAGCACAAAAATATAACAAAAATGTAAGTGTATTATTAGGAGGGGGTGCTGTTAGTGTCTTCTATGAACAATTAGGAAATCTACTACCAAAAGGGACTATTATTTCTGTTGGAGAGGGTGAAAATCTCTTAGAAAAAATCATTAGAGGAGATTCTATAGAGGGAGAGAGGTGTTATTTTGCTGGACAAAAACCTCGGCACAAATTAATACATGAACAACCCTCAGGCACCATTAAAACTGCCTGCAACTATCAATATATTAAATCAATCTGGCCTGAATTCAATTGGTACATAGAAGAAGGAGATTACTATGTAGGGGTACAAACCAAAAGAGGTTGTCCTCATAACTGCTGTTTCTGTGTTTATACAGTTGTGGAGGGGAAGCAGGTTCGCGTTAATCCTGTTAACGAAGTAATCAAAGAAATGAAGCAACTATATGATCTTGGAGTAAGGGGATTTTGGTTTACTGATGCACAGTTTATTCCAGCCAAAAAACATATTGAAGATGCAAAAAAACTCTTGCAAGCTATTAAGGATCAAGGCTGGGAAGATATCAATTGGGCAGCGTACATCAGAGCAGATAATATTGATGCTGAGCTTGCTCAGCTAATGGTTGATACAGGTATGAGCTATTTTGAAATAGGTATCACTTCGGGATCTCAAGAACTTGTTAGAAAAATGAGATTAGCCTATAACCTAGAAACTGTTCTAAATAATTGCAGAATGCTAGTCCAGTCAGGTTTCAAGAACCATGTTTCAGTCAATTACTCATTTAATGTTTTTGACGAAACGCCTAGCACCATAAGACAAACAATAGCTTACCATCGGGAATTAGAAAATATTTTTGGTAAAGGCTTAGTTGATCCAGCTATATTCTTTATTGGTTTGCAACCTCACACTCTTCTTGAGAAGTACGCCTTAGATCATAAAATTTTGAAGCCGAATTATAATCCAATGAGTATGATGCCATGGACAGCTAGAAAACTTCTATGGAATCCAGGCTTATTAGGTAAAAAACTTGGTCAGGTTTGCTTAGAAGCTTTTGATAATCCTGAAGATGAATTTGGTAAAACAGTCATCAACATTCTTGAGAGAGAATACGGAAAGTCTCCCTTAAATGAGTCTCTAAAAGTCCGTTCCTTATCAGAGAGGAAGTTAGCTCAATCTAGAAAATAAATTAAACCGTTATTAATCTTCTTTCTCAATTGAACTAGATATTCCTTTCGATTTTAATGATTCTGAGTAGAATTCTGCTGGCTCTAAATCACAAACAATTACCAACCCTACCCCTGTATTGTGTGCCTCTAGCATTATTGCGATAGCATCTTGTTCGCTTAATTGCGGCACAACTTCTCGCAATGAAATAGTGACATACTCCATAGAATTAACTGGGTCATTATGAAGTAAAACCTTATATTTTGGAGATTTATTTTTTAATTCAGCAGGTTTCTTTTCAATTACTGCTGAATTATTACTTTCACTTTTTTCTAACTTTATAGAAAGCATTAAAAATTTTGAATCTAACATAGTACTAACAATTATATATTAATTATTCTTTCCATTGCATTAATGACGTTTGATCGTGAGTTAAATGCTGACAAACGAAAATAACCCTCTCCTGATAATCCAAATCCGCTCCCAGGTGTACCCACTACACTAACTTTTTGGAGAAGGAAATCAAAAAAGTCCCAAGATGTCATTTGATCAGGAACTTTAATCCATATGTAAGGAGCATTGTCCCCACCATAAACTTTATATCCTACATTCTGAAGTTTATTTTTCATGATTTTTGCATTCTCCATATAAAAATCAATTAACCCTCTCACCTGTTTCTTCCCTTCAAGAGAATAAATTGCCTCTGCTCCTCTCTGAACCACATAACTTACTCCATTGAACTTTGTAGATTGTCGCCTATTCCAAAGAGGCCATAAATCTATTTCCTCATTTGTTGAGCTCAAACCTTTGAGATTTTTAGGTATTACTGTAAAAGCACATCTAACTCCAGTGAATCCTGCATTCTTTGAAAAAGATCTAAATTCAATAGCACAATCCTTTGCTCCCTCAATCTCATATATTGAATGTGGAATATCATTATCTTGAATAAATGCTTCATAAGCTGCATCAAAAAGTATAAGAGATTTGTTTTGAAGAGCATAGTCAACCCACTTTTTCAATTCTTCTTTATTAATAGTTGCTCCAGTAGGATTATTAGGAAAACAAAGATATAAAATATCAACTTTTTTTTCAGGTAGTTCTGGCAGAAAGTTATTTTTCTCGTTTATTGCAAGATATGTCAATCCTTGATAAGTACCATTTTCAAGAGCATCTCCAGTTCTGCCTGTCATTACGTTACTGTCAACATAAACAGGGTAAACAGGATCTGTTACGGCAATTGAATTATCCTTGCCAAGAATATCTAAAATATTGCTACTATCGCATTTAGAACCATCTGAAACAAAGATTTCTTCAGGTGAAATTTGACAACCTCTCGAAATAAAATCATGCTCAGATATTTTTTCTCTTAGCCAAGAATAACCTTGTTCCGGTCCATAACCTCTAAAACCATCTTGCGTTCCCATATCATCTAAAGCTTTACCCATAGCCTCAATGCTTGCTCTAGGTAATGGTTCTGTAACATCTCCTATGCCAAGCTTAATAATTTCAGCACTCTTATTTGATTGAGAATATATTTTTACCCTTTTCGCAATTTCAGGAAATAAATAACCTGCTTTGAGTTTTAAATAATTTTCGTTTACTTGAACCACTTTAGATAAAAAGTTTCACCAATATTAGAATAATGTATCAACGTGCTTTAGTGGTGATTAGATGTTAATATTATCTTAGTTATGATTAGTTTAAGAGATAATCATAGCTATGAATTCAATTTCAATTAGTTTGAAAATCGTCTAAACCTCTATAAATAGCATAATTCAATCACTATTAACTTTAAAAAGTAATTCATAATAGCTATAAAAAAATTGCTTTTCTAAAAGATAAAAATCTAATTCTTTAATTTAGATGATTTACAAAATCCAAATCATTCAGAATCAATTATTATGTCTCAGCAAATTATCATCGCTGAGCAGGCTCGAATTGCAGCACTACTCACAGATGATCGAGTTGATGAATTAATCGTCGCACAAGGTCAATATCAAATTGGCGATATTTTTTTAGGAACAGTTGAAAATGTTCTCCCTGGAATTGATGCCGCTTTTATAAATATTGGAGGAAGTGAGAAAAATGGATTCATCCATGTTTCAGATTTAGGTCCACTAAGACTAAAAAAAGGGACATTTGGAATAACTGAATTACTAGAACCAAAACAAAAAGTTCTAGTACAGGTAATAAAAGAGCCCACAGGATCTAAAGGTCCTAGACTAACCGGAAGTATTTCAATGCCAGGAAAATATATGGTATTACAGCCATATGGCCAAGGAGTAAATATTTCAAGAAAAATAAATACAGAAACAGAACGTAGCCGTTTGAAAGCTCTTGGGGTTTTAATAAAACCGCCTTGCACAGGTTTGTTATTTAGAACAGAGGCTGAAAAGATAAAAGAAGAACTTCTAATTGAAGATTTAGAACAATTAATTGAACAATGGGAAAATGTAATAAAAGTTTCTGAGGCTACTAATCCTCCAAATTTAGTAAAAAGAGATGATGATTTCTCTCTTAAGATCTTAAGAGATCATATTAAAGAATCTACTAAAAGCATAATTATCGATAGTAAATTTTCAGTAGCAAGGGCAAAAGATTTTTTAATAAATTATGAATCTGATATAGATATTAAATTTCACGATAATACTTTAAACCAACATATTTTGGAGAAGTATGAAATTAAGAAAACAATTCAAAAAGCTCTCCAACCCAGGGTAGATCTACCTTCGGGGGGTTATATAATTATTGAACCTACTGAAGCTTTAACAGTTGTCGATGTAAACTCTGGGTCATTTACAAGATCCGCCAACTCAAGACAAACCGTTTTATGGACTAACTGCGAAGCAGCAGTTGAAATCTCAAGACAAATGAAGTTAAGAAATATTGGTGGTGTTATTGTAGTAGATTTTATTGATATGGAATCTAGAAGAGATCAATTTCAGTTACTTGAACATTTTACCTCTGCAATAAAAGATGATTCTGCTAGGCCTCAAATAGCTCAGCTTACTGAATTAGGCTTAGTGGAGTTAACCAGAAAAAGACAAGGTCAAAATATATATGAATTATTCGGTAAAAAATGTTCTACATGCGATGGTACAGGACATATAGAAAATATACAAATTCATGAAATTTCTAACTTAAAAATCAAAAATATTGAAAATAAATCTAATCAATCAAATAATCTAAAATCGCTCGATATAGATAGTTCTCAATCAACTTATGAGCAGGAAAAAATAATTGACAAGGAATTACTTAACTCCAAAGACCTGAGTAAAGAAAATTCTCATAAAAAAGAAAATGACAATGATAACTTAAACCAATCAAATTCAAAAGAAAAAAATATAATAACAGTCGATCTTACTAATGAAGAAAAAATTGTTTTCAGTCAATTAGGTATTAATCCACTTATAAAATTAGGTAAAGAATTTCTCACTAGCAATAATTTTGTGCGTTTAAAAGACAGCAATGAGGACGAGGAAAAAACCTTAGATAATAAAAAAACAAAATCAAAACAAATAAAAAAAATCTCAAAATCGGGAGAAGAAAAGATTCAAATTAAAATTGAAGCAAATACTAATTCTAAAGACAAAGCAACAAATAGTACCATTGAAAGTAATGGAGTTGTATTTACAGATAAAAAAGATGAAATTGAACTTACGGATGAGCTAAACAATGCAAGAAAAAAAAGAAGAAGATCGTCGGCTAGCATTGAATAAAGTTTCCGAAGTCGGAATAGATGAAGTTGGAAGAGGAGCAATTTTTGGACCAGTTTTTTCAGCAGTTGTAGTTTTAACTGAAAAAAATAAATTTACCTTAAAACAATTTGGAGTAAAAGATAGCAAAAAATTAACTCCAAAAAAAAGAAGTTTACTTTTATCAAAAATTTTATTTCTCTCTTCAGATTATGGAATCGGACAATCTTCGGTTAGAGAAATAGATAAGTTAGGTATCAGGGTTGCGACAGAACTTTCAATGATAAGAGCTTTAAAAAAATTAAAAGAGAAGCCATCTGAATTAATAATTGATGGCCCTTTACTATTAAGGCCATGGAGCGGAACCCAGAAAAACATAGTATCTGGAGACTCAAAGTTTATCTCGATAGCTTCGGCAAGCATAGTTGCCAAAGTTGCTCGAGATAATCTAATGGTGAGGTTAGAAAAAAAATACTCAGGATACTTGATATTTAAAAATAAAGGATATGGAACCAGAGAGCATCTTTCATTAATTAAAAAAAATGGAATAAGTACACTTCATAGGAAAAGTTTTTTAAAAAAATCAAATATTATTTAATTTACACCAATCTGTAAAATCTTTTACAAGTTGCTTTTGAACCCTAGACTTTATACCCAACAGAATTCCATTTAAAACCGAATGACCAGTAGATTCCAAAATTTTCTTTGGTACCAGCTTTAGTAGAGGGGGTTGGCTTACAGATACCCCAAGAAGCGCCTCACCTTCTAACCCAATATCAGTTGCTTCCAAATTAGCTTTCAAAATAAGATTAAAATCATCAATTATCCCCAAACCATCCAATTTACTTTCAAGAGCACTCATTTTTAAAATTCCATCTATATTTTCTACTGCAATTGAGACAACAGGGTTAATATCTAATTGAAAAACCTTAAAACTTGTTACTGTATACTTATATCTACCTATCCCTTCTGGTACTAATTTGTTGGAGTCAAGCATTGCTCCAACAACTCTTTCTTCTTCCAAAAGATATTTAGAAAGATAATCTTTATTACGTGTTACAGAAAGCTTTAGTTTCTGTTTAGCATCAAAAGAAAGTAGCATTTTCTATATTCCTCCAATGCTTATTTGATCTCTTTTTTTTTTTACGATTAATCATGCGCAAACAAGTTGCATATTTAGGTCCAAAAGGAACATACGCAGAAAAAGCAGCTCATATATTATCAAAGCTTGCCAATTTTCAGACACCTATATTTGTACCATGTAATGGGTTACATTCGGCCATTAAATTGTTAGCGTACAACAATTGTGATGCTGCTGTAGTACCTATAGAAAATTCCGTAGAAGGGGGTGTTACAGCCACTCTAGATGCGCTTTGGAAATTCCCTGAAATTTTTATAAATAAAGCAATAGTTTTACCTATAAAACATGCATTAATTAGTGATGGAGAACTTTCAAATATTTCAGAAGTATTATCTCATCCTCAAGCATTAGCTCAATGTTCAGAATGGTTATCTGAAAATCTTCCAAATGCAATAGCTCTACCGACAAATTCAACATCAGAAGCTGTCAATATGGTTAAGGGGAGTAAATTCAGAGCTGCTATCGGTTCAAAATCATTGATTCAAATCGGAGGGCTTAAAGAATTAGCCTTTCCTATTAATGATGTTCCAGGAAATTGCACCAGATTTGTCTTATTAAGCAAGGATTCAAATTCAAATTTAGCTAATATAGCGAGTTTTGCTTTCTCATTAATTTCAAATAAACCTGGTGCTTTGCTTAAAGCTATAAATAACATTGCAGATTTTGGATTTAATATGAGTAAAATTGAATCTAGACCTTCAAAAAGAGAATTAGGCGAATACATAATTTATATCGATTTAGAAATAAATAATCAAAATAACATTAAAAATTTTCTTGAATTGAAAAATAAGCTAAACCCACTCTGCAAAAATTTTGTAGATTTTGGAAATTATTTTTCTGAAAATGTTGAGCTTGATTAATTTATCCTCTACATTTAAAAACTCCAAACTCCATTAAACCTTTCCTAAATGCCCAATTCATGAGAAGTATTGTTGGAATCTCTCTAATCGACTTCACTATCGCAATTGGGCCTAGTGACAAAATTGAAAAAGGCCTTCGAATGCCTTCAGTAATGGAGTCATACCATGAAGGATTTGTATAGGAATTCCAATTTTCAGAAATAACTCTTCCTGAACTATTTTTGTTGGTTCTAAGAATATTCCCGAATTCATTAATGCTGATAAAATTAGGATGTACCCATTGTTCGAGTAATTGTTTAAGAACTAACTTCTCCAAAAATGATGGGGGGCATTCCTCAAGGTCTCTTGAGTTCCAATCAGCCAATGCCAAATACCCTCCAGGTCTTAGAGTTCTCAACATTTCATCTGCAAACCTAGTTTTATCATTCATATGAGCACCAGCCTCAACACTCCAGATCGCGTCAAATGATCCATCTTCAAATTTCAAATCCAAAGCATCCATAACTCGGAAGTTGCAATTTTGCCCATAAGGAGTAAGTTCTCTTGCTCTTTTAACTTGAGCCGGACTAATTGTAATGCCAGTGACATTAAACCCATAATATTCTGCAAGGATCCTTGAACTTCCTCCTATTCCACAACCTACATCAAGTATTCTAGACCCCTTTGGCAATTTATCTAGACCACTCCATTTAACTAGTTCATGAACAAACTGAACTTTAGCCTTTCTAAAATCAATATTTTTTTTCCCTGAGGGATAAAAACCTAGATGTATATGTTCTCCCCATAATCTCTCAAGTAGTTTATCTTGAGTCCAAGCATCATATGCCGAAGCCACTGTACCCGAAGAAATATATTTTCTAGCATTAATTCTCCAGATTATAAATAAGACTAGAAAGAATAAAACTAGTAAAAAAAAAGAGGACAATAATCCAAACATTTAATTTTCTTTTGTATCAGGAAAACTTTCTTTCAATGCAGTTCTTGCTGCAAGTTGTTTTCTTGTATGATCAAGCATTTCAAATTCTCTTTGCAAACGGGTCAAAGTATTTCTTTCCTCAAGCAGTCTTTGCTGTTCCGCCGCAACAGGTCCACCCAAATGAGCTCCTATCCAAAATGATAATTCCATTGGATTGTCAGGTAATTTATCAGGTAGATTTTTTTTAGTATTAGTCAATTTACTTGTTAAGTTAATAACATCACTAAGTGCTTCTTTTACTGAATCTTTTAAAGAATCTAATTTTTGAAAGTCATCAATATTGTCATCACTAATCCAACTAACCATGGCAGAACAAAATGGCGTAGAACGCATAATTTCTAGAACTTGAAATCTTTGTTGTCCAAGAGTGATGATGTTACTTCTCCCATCCTCTGCAGTTTGATGTTTTATGATTTGTGCGCAACATCCAATGTTAGCCATACTTTTAGTATTTGGATCCCACTTAATAACTCCAAACATAGAATCACTTTCAAGAACAGATTGGAGCATAATCCTATATCTTGATTCAAAAATATGTAAAGGCAATACTTCTTGAGGGAAAAGGACTACCTCTGGCAAAGGAAATAAAGGTAATTCCCTTACTGAGAGTTCTCCCATATAGACCTCATTTCTTTATTTTTATACTAATCAATTTTGGGCGGTTTCGGGATTTATTAAAGTTTAACTTCTATATCTACACCACTGGGGAGATCAAGTTTCATTAAAGCATCAATAGTTTTTGCAGAAGGACTATATATATCTATGATTCTTCGATGTGTTCTTGTTTCAAAATGCTCCCTAGAATCTTTATCAACATGTGGTGATCTAAGGACACAATAAATCTTTCTTTTTGTAGGTAAAGGTATTGGACCAATTGCTGAGGCCGAGGTAGTATCTGCAGTTTGGATTATTTTGTCGCAAGATAAATCTAGCATTCTCCTATCGAATGCTTTAAGTCTTATTCTTATTTTTTGTTGTGCAATTGATGCAGTCATAATTTCAAAAACTTCTATTGAAGGGTCATTTAAAACAATGACCCTTAGCCATTTATCTATATTAGATGATTGAGGTTAAATTTTTAAAATTCAAATATTTTATTTTAAAATTTTAGAAACAACTCCAGCACCAATAGTACGTCCGCCTTCACGGATTGCGAATCGCATACCTTGTTCGATAGCAACTGGACAAATTAATTCTCCAGTCATCTTAATTCTGTCTCCAGGCATGACCATTTCAACATTTGAGCCATCATCCGAGGTGAATGCAGTTATTTGACCTGTCACATCAGTTGTTCTGATGTAAAACTGAGGTCTATATCCTGCAAAGAAAGGAGTATGTCTTCCGCCCTCTTCTTTTTTGAGAACATAAACTTCTCCTTCAAATTGAGTATGAGGAGTAATAGATCCTTTTTTGACAAGAACCATTCCTCTCTCAATATCTTCTTTCTGGACACCACGTAAAAGTAAACCAACATTATCGCCAGCCATACCTTCATCAAGAAGTTTTCGGAACATTTCAACTCCAGTAACAGTTGTTACTCTTGTATCTCTTATTCCAACTATTTCGACTTCCTCTCCAACCTTAACTTTACCTCTCTCAATTCTTCCAGTAGCAACAGTTCCTCTACCAGTAATAGAGAAAACGTCTTCAACTGCCATCAAGAATGGTTTATCAACTTCTCTTTCCGGTTCAGGAATGCTAGCATCAACTGCTTTCATTAGTTCTTCTATCTTTGATTCCCAAGTTGAATCACCTTCGAGAGCTTTCAACCCAGAGACTTGAACAATAGGAATATCATCTCCAGGGAAATCATAACTATCTAGTAGTTCTCTAATTTCCATTTCAACAAGTTCAATAATTTCTTCATCATCGACCATATCGCACTTATTGAGAGCAACTACAAGAGCTGGAACTCCAACTTGTTTAGCTAACAGAATATGCTCTTTTGTTTGAGCCATAGGACCATCTGTAGCTGCACAAACTAGAATGGCTCCGTCCATCTGAGCTGCCCCTGTGATCATGTTTTTCACATAATCAGCATGTCCTGGGCAATCGACATGAGCATAATGTCTGCCTTCTGTTTCATATTCAACGTGAGCTGTATTGATGGTAATACCACGCTCTCTTTCTTCAGGAGCACCATCAATGTCTCCATAGTCTTGAGCTTGAGCTTGACCTTTTTTGGCTAATACATTTGTAATAGCAGCAGTTAGTGTTGTTTTTCCATGATCAACATGGCCAATAGTACCTATGTTGACATGTGGTTTGTTCCTTTCGAACTTCTCGCGAGCCATTTTGAATTAAAGAATCGAGGGTTTAAGAGTGTTTTAGTTTAGAGATCAGGAGTTGCCCTGATTCTTGGAAATGATAGCTTCAGCAACGTTACGAGGTACTTCCTCATAATTTGCGAACTCCATCGAAAATATACCCCGACCTTGAGTCATTGATCGGAGTTGAGTGGCATAACCGAACATTTCGGCTAAGGGCACTTTGGCCTGTACCTTAGACAATCCATCATCAACAGATTGTCCTTCTACTTGACCTCTTCTAGAAGAGAGATCACCAATTACAGATCCAAGAAAGTCGTCAGGACTTTCGACCTCAACTTTCATCATGGGCTCTAGAAGGACAGGATTGCATTTTTTAACCCCGTCTTTAAAAGCCATGGAACCTGCAATTTTGAAGGCCATTTCAGATGAGTCTACATCGTGGAATGAACCATCGACTAGTGTTACTTTTACATCAATGAGTGGATAACCGGCAAGAACACCAGATTCACAGGTTTCTTTCATGCCATTAGAAGCAGGACCAATATACTCTTTTGGTACAGCTCCGCCAACAATTTTATTTACAAATTCGAAACCTTTACCAACTTCAGCAGGTTCCATTTCAATAATTACATGACCATATTGACCTTTTCCTCCAGTCTGTCTTGCATATTTACCTTCACCTTTAGAACTAGACCTAATGGTCTCTCTATATGAGACCTGAGGTGCTCCTATATTTGCTTCAACTTTAAATTCCCTTAACATTCTGTCAACAAGGATTTCCAAGTGCAACTCACCCATACCTGCAATAACAGTTTGATTTGTCTCAGGATCTGTACTTACCCTAAAAGTTGGATCCTCTTCCGACAAAGCAGTTAAAGCTTTTGATAATTTTTCCATATCGCCTTTAGTTTTTGGCTCAACAGCCACTGAGATAACTGGTTCAGGGATAAACAATGTCTCCAAAACTATTGGATCTTCTGTATTACATAAAGTGTCACCAGTTGTTGTATTCTTCAGACCTAATACAGCTCCTAAATCCCCAGCTCTCAATTCATCAACTTCCTCTCTTTCATCAGCCTTAAGAATTACTAATCTAGATATTCTTTCTTTAGAATCCTTAGTAGAATTCATTACATAACTTCCCTTTGAAAGAACACCTGAATACATTCTTACAAAAGTTAATTTTCCATAGGGATCTGACATCACTTTGAAAGCTAATGCACTAAAAGGGGCATTATCATCTGAAGGTCTAACATCTTCCTTGCCACTGGGTAAAATACCTTGTATTGGCTTTACATCAACTGGAGCTGGCAAGTAATCGACTACAGCGTCTAATACAAGTTGGACTCCTTTATTCTTAAAAGCTGAACCGCATAATACTGGAACTAATCCATGTTTTAAAACCCCTTCCCTAATTCCTTTTTTGAGTTGTTCTTCAGATAGTTCTCCTTTTTCAAGAAATATTTCTATTAACTCTTCATCATTTTCTGCAACACTCTCCATCAACTTATTTCTCCACTCAGCAGCTTCCTCCTCCATTTCAGATGGAATTGGAGCTTCTTCGATATCAGTGCCTAAGTCATTTTTGTAAAGGTATGCTTTATTGGCTACTAAATCAATAATACCTGTTAGATCACCTTCAGCTCCAATAGGTAATTGAATTGGAAGCGCATTTGCCTTTAGTCGATCTTTAATTTGGTTATTAACTTTTAGGAAATCTGCACCAGTCCTATCCATTTTATTAACAAAAACCATTCTTGGGACAGAGTATCTATCTGCTTGACGCCAAACAGTTTCAGATTGAGGCTGAACTCCACCAACTGCGCAAAATACAGCTATTACTCCGTCCAAGACTCGCATTGATCTTTCCACTTCAATAGTAAAGTCAACGTGTCCAGGTGTATCAATAATATTAATTCTGTGATCTTGCCAACTAGTAGATATTGCAGCAGCAGTGATTGTTATCCCTCTTTCCCGTTCTTGAGCCATCCAATCTGTTACGGCAGCACCATCATGTACTTCTCCTATCTTGTGAACAACACCTGAATAAAACAAGATTCTTTCAGTAGTTGTAGTCTTCCCTGCATCAATATGAGCGGCTATACCTATGTTCCTTACTCGTTCTAGGGGAAAGTCGCGTGCCAATTTTAAACTCCAAATAAAATAATTTTGATAAATATAGTTCACCCTAAAAGCAAACTTTTATAATAATAAACTACTTAAGTACCTTTTTGATGAAATTAATATCTGTAATGTGCAAAAGCTTTGTTAGCTTCAGCCATTTTATGAGTGTCTTCTCTTTTTTTAACAGCACTACCAGTTTCATTTGCTGCATCCATCAACTCACCAGCAAGTTTTTGGGACATACTTTTGCCATTCCTTGCACGTGAGAATGTAACAAGCCATCTTAATGCCATAGCTGTACCCCTCTCTTGGCGCACTTCCATTGGTACTTGATATGTTGCACCACCAACTCTTCTAGCTCGTACCTCGACAAGAGGAGTAGCATTTTTTACAGCTGTTTCAAATAATTCAACTGCATTTCCACCTGTTCTCTCGCTTATTAAAGAAAAAGCATCAGACAATATTCTTTGGGCTGTAGATTTTTTTCCATGTTTCATCAATCGAGAAATCATCATTGAAGCAAGACGACTATTAAATTGAGGATCCGGAAGAACTGGTCTTTTTACTGCTGCATTACGACGTGACATGTTTTTAAAAAGTGATGTTTACAAATTAATCTTTTGGAGCTTTTGCACCATACTTAGATCTGGATTGACGTCTATCTTTGACTCCAGCCGTATCTAAAGTTCCTCTTATTATATGATATCTAACTCCTGGCAAATCCTTAACTCTTCCACCCCTAAGTAGCACTACAGAGTGTTCTTGTAAATTATGTCCAATACCAGGAATATAAGCCGTTACTTCGAAACCAGAAGTTAATCTCACCCTCGCTACTTTTCTTAAAGCTGAGTTAGGTTTTTTAGGGGTTGATGTATAAACTCTAGTACATACCCCTCTTCTTTCAGGGCAAGCTTTTAATGCAGGAGATTTTGTTTTCCTAGTCAGACGTTTTCTTTCTGAACCTATTAGTTGTGAGATGGTAGGCATCTATTATATTTTGAAAAATAAAGATTCATCTATCATAACCTTTTACGAGCACCAACTAAAAGTTTTTAACTATATTTTTTTAAAATTTGTGAAATTTAAATTCTTTGGTAAATATTCATTATCTTTAGATTTATTTGCAAATTTATTTTTATAATAGGATTACATAAATAACTAAATAAGATTAAATAATCTATGGGAGAGAGTATCAAAAGAATCGTTGAGCCATATCAAGATAGTTATTCCCCAAATGGAATAATTGGGGAGAAAGATGCTTGTGGAGTTGGTTTCATAGCAAATATTAAAGGGGTAGAAAGCAACTGGATCCTAAAACAATCCCTTAAAGGCCTTAATTGCATGGAGCATAGAGGTGGTTGCGGAGGGGATAGTGACTCAGGAGATGGAGCAGGCATCTTATGTTCAATTCCATGGAATTATTTAGAAAAAGAAGTGAATCTTGAAAATAAAAAAGAATATGATAGAGGTTTAGGCATGATTTTTATGCCTAATCTAAAAGGGAAAATTGAAGAATGCAAATCAATTTGTGAGGAGGAAGCAGAAAAATTAAGAATCAACAAAACAACTTGGAGAACAGTACCTGTTAATAATGAAATTTTAGGTCCTTTGGCTAAAGCAAATGCTCCATTTATAAGTCAGTGGATTTTATTCATAGATAAAAAAGATAACAATGACATTGAGAGGCTTCTATTTCAATTAAGGAAAAGAATTGAGAAGAAAATAAGAGAAAGTTTTAAAAACCATGTTGGGAATTGTGAATTTTATTTTGCCTCACTAAGTTCTAAAACAGTTGTATACAAAGGTATGGTTCGTTCTGAAATATTATCTGAGTTTTATCAAGACTTAAAGGAAGAAAGCTTTAAGGTCTCATTTTCCGTTTACCATAGAAGGTTTAGTACTAATACACTTCCAAAATGGCCACTAGCTCAGCCGATGAGATTCTTAGGTCATAACGGAGAAATTAATACTCTCTTAGGTAATATCAATTGGGCTAAAGCTTCAGAAACACACATAGATGATTTTTGGGGGGAGTTATCTGACGAAATTAAGCCAATCGTAGACATAAACAAAAGTGATTCATCAAATCTTGATGCAACTCTTGAAATCAATATTCGTTCAGGTCAGCCCATCACTGACTCATTATTAAAACTTGTTCCTGAAGCATTTAGAGATCAACCAGAACTTGAACAAAGAGAAGACATAAAATCATTTTATGAGTATTCTGCTAGCCTTCAAGAAGCCTGGGATGGTCCTGCTCTAATTGTATTTGCGGATGGAAATTTTGTAGGAGCAACACTTGATAGAAATGGTTTAAGACCAGCAAGATATTCTATAACAAATGATGGTTTTGTAATAATGGGTTCTGAAACAGGAGTAGTAGATCTTGAAGAGGAAAGAGTAATTGAAAAAGGTAGATTAGGACCTGGACAAATGTTGGCGGTTGATTTTCATCAAAATAGAATCCTCAGAAATTGGGAGGTAAAATCTGAAGCCGCGCAAAGGCATAATTACAAAAACCTCCTAATTAATAGAACTATCAAAATTGATAATAGTGAATGGTTTAAAGACTGCAAACTAAAAGACCTTGAGCTATTACAACAACAAACTGCGTACGGTTTTTCAGCAGAAGATAATGATCTTATCTTGGATTCAATGGCTGCATTAGCTAAAGAGCCTACCTATTGCATGGGTGACGATATCCCATTAGCAGTGCTTTCTTCAAAGCCACACATTTTATATGACTATTTCAAGCAAAGATTTGCACAAGTTACGAATCCTCCTATTGATCCTTTAAGAGAAAAACTGGTAATGAGTTTAGAGATGCATCTTGGAGAAAGATGTACACCATTTGAGATTAAAGATCCTAAAACTTTGGTTCATTTACAAAGTCCAATTCTCAATGAGGAAGAACTCATTTCCATCAAAAAATCAAAAATTAAATCTCAAACAATCTCAAGTTTGTTTGATATTGAGGAAGGTGTTCAAGGCTTAGAGAACCAATTAAAAGTAATCTGTAAACAGAGTGAGCTCTCTATAAAAGAAGGTTGCTCTTTAATTATTATTTCTGATAAGGGTATTAATCCTACAAAGACTTTTATTCCTCCTTTACTTGCTGTTGGAGCAATTCATCATTACCTTCTCAAAAAAGAAATCAGGCTAAAAGCTTCTATCATCATTGAAACAGGTCAATGTTGGAGCACACATCACCTAGCTTGCTTGATTGGTTATGGTGCAAGCGCGGTTTGCCCTTGGTTGACCTTCGAAGCAGGTAGACACTGGTTAAAACATCCAAAAACACAAAAACTGATTGATAGCAAAAAAATAAATCCATTATCAATAATTGATGTTCAAGAAAATATTAAAAAAGCTCTAGAAGACGGTCTAAGAAAAATTCTCTCAAAAATAGGTATCTCACTTTTATCTAGTTACCATGGTGCACAAATTTTTGAAGCTGTAGGCCTTGGATCTGACTTAATAAAAATTGCTTTTGATGGTACAACAAGCCGTATCGCTGGCATAACATTAAAAGAATTAACTAATGAAACACTTTCAATACATACGAAAGCCTATCCAGAGATCGATTTAAAGAAATTAGAATTTTTAGGATTTGTACAATTTAGAAATAATGGAGAATATCATTCCAATAACCCAGAGATGTCCAAAGTTTTACATTCAGCGGTAAAAGAAGGACCAGGATACGATCATTTTGAAACTTACAAAAAACTTATCAGTAATAGACCTACAACATCTCTAAGAGATTTACTAACAATTAATTCACAAAGAAAAAGTATTTCATTAGAGGAAGTTGAAAGTGTTGAATCAATTTGCAAAAGGTTCTGTACTGGAGGAATGAGTTTAGGTGCTTTATCCAGAGAAGCACATGAAGTTTTAGCAGTTGCAATGAATCGAATTGGTGGGAAAAGTAATAGTGGAGAAGGAGGGGAAGATCCAGCTCGTTTTAATGTTTTAAATGATATCGATGAAAATACTCAATCAGCGACGTTGCCATTTATTAAAGGTCTAGAGAATGGAGACACCGCATGCTCAGCTATTAAACAAATAGCATCAGGAAGATTTGGAGTTACACCTGAATATCTAAGAAGTGGTAGACAACTCGAAATTAAAATGGCTCAAGGTGCAAAACCCGGAGAAGGCGGACAATTGCCTGGTCCGAAAGTTGATACTTACATCGCAAAACTAAGAAATAGTAAACCTGGAGTAGCTTTAATATCTCCTCCCCCGCATCATGATATTTATTCAATTGAAGATTTAGCTCAACTTATCCATGACTTACACCAAGTTCATCCAAAAGCGAAAGTAAGCGTTAAACTTGTTTCTGAAATTGGTATAGGCACTATTGCGGCTGGAGTAAGCAAAGCTAATGCAGATGTAATTCAAATATCAGGCCATGACGGAGGTACAGGTGCTTCACCCCTGAGCTCCATAAAACATGCAGGTTTGCCATGGGAACTAGGTGTTGCTGAGGTTCATAAATCTCTCTTAGAGAATAACTTACGTGAAAGAGTAATTTTGAGAACTGATGGAGGTCTTAAAACAGGTTGGGATGTAATTATTGCAGCTTTGCTAGGTGCTGAAGAATACGGTTTTGGTTCAGTAGCGATGATTGCTGAAGGATGCATAATGGCTAGGGTTTGTCATACAAACAAGTGTCCTGTTGGAGTTGCCACTCAAAAAGAAGAATTAAGAAAAAGATTTAAAGGTATTCCAGAAAATGTTGTCAATTTTTTCTTATATATTGCTGAAGAAGTAAGACAGATAATGAGTACTATCGGTGTTTCTAATATGGAAGAACTGATTGGAAATCAAGAATTTCTTTCTGCAAGAAATATCGATCTTCCAAAAACTTCTAATATTGATCTTTCTTCATTAGTAAATAAACACTCAACTACTGATAGATCATGGTTAAAACATTCAAAGAATGCCCATAGTAATGGTTCTGTATTAGAAGACGAGTTTTTGTCTGATACTGAATTTCTAGATTCAATTAAAAATCACAAAATTTTAACCAAAGAAATTGAGATAAAAAATACAGATAGAAGTGTTTGTGCGAAAATATCAGGCGAAATCGCAGAACTTCATGGCAACACTGGCTTCAATGGCGAACTCAACTTAAATTTCAAAGGATACGCAGGACAAAGCTTTGGTGCGTTTTTATTGAAGGGGATGAATGTTCAATTAATCGGAGAAGCTAATGATTATGTTTGTAAAGGAATGAATGGAGGAATACTTACAATAATTCCAACAAAAATAGATGAAACTTCCTCCGAACAGGTTATTTTAGGAAACACCTGTCTTTACGGCGCGACAGGTGGGAAATTATTTGCATTAGGAAAATCGGGAGAAAGATTTGCAGTAAGAAATAGTGGAGCTACAGCGGTAACAGAAGGAGCAGGTGATCATTGTTGTGAATACATGACTGGTGGGAAAATAGTTATTCTAGGTTCCACAGGAAGAAATATTGGTGCGGGCATGACTGGTGGAACAGCTTTTATAATCGATGAGAATAATGATTTGAGTAAGAAGGTTAATAAAGAAATAGTTAGCATTCATAAAAT
>CACBHP010000013.1 GCA_902539115.1 uncultured Prochlorococcus sp.
GGTTGTAGATTGGATGCTTCGTAAAGGGATAATTAAAAACGAGTTAAATATTCAAAGCAATATTAGAAAAACAACTATAGTTCATCAGGCTAGAAAGTTTGGAGTAGATAATACAAGAGCTGAGAAAGTTATTGATATTGCCTTTCAAATCTATGATCAGACTAAAAATATCTTTCATAGCGATAATGACTCTAAAGCTAAAGAACTTCTTTGGGCAGCTTCTAATCTTTATAATTGTGGGAAATACGTGAATGTTGGTTCGTATCACAAACACTCTTGGTACTTAATAAAAAATTGTGAGTTGTTGGGATATTCTGAAGCAGAAACAAATATTATTGCTTCAATTGCTAGATATCATAGAAAGACTCTACCCAAGAAAAGACATGAGTCTTGGCAAAATTTAATATCCAAAGAAGATAAAACATTAGTTCTTGAAATGTCATTAATCTTGAGACTAGCAGCATCTCTTGATCAAAGACCTGACAAGGTAATCTCCTCAGTTCAAATAAAATTGCAGGAAAATATTCTTATATTTGAACTTTTACCTTTAAATAAGAATCATGATCTTCTTCTAGAAAAATGGAACTTAGGATTATGTCGTAATGTTATAAAAGAACTAAAGAATTTAGATTTAAAAGTTGTTTAGTTTTTTATAAGTTCTTGCTTTGGAGTTTGATTCTGAGAAGAGTCTGAAAATAAATTGAAAATTAAGGATGAGGCGATTAGTCCGAGAAAGCCTGAAATTAAAATAAATATTAGGAACCCTACTGGATTAAGATTCTTAGGTTGCTTAGATTTGTAATTTTTTTTGGAAATTTCTTCAACTATTTCTTCAATTTTCACTTCTTTCCTCTCTGTCTTGAATTCATCCATTATAAATTCTGTATCAAGTTTGAGCTTCTGTGAAATCCGTCTAATCATTGCCCTGACAAATACTTTTTCAGGTAGCTTTTCTTCATTACCTTCTTCAATGGCTTCAAGTTGATGAGTCCCGATTTTTAAATTTGAAGCCAATTCTTCAATAGATTGATTTCTACTTAACCTAGCCTCTTTAATGAAATTTCCAATTCTTTTTAAAGAGGAATTTTCTCCTTTATTGTCGTTTCCCGAAACAGATTTTATTTCTTTCAAAGCAAGTAAATTTTTACTAATTATAGTAATTATTATTTTTCTATCAACTTTAAGATTATTTATTTCTAAAGAGATGTCTATAAGATGGATTATAAAGATTAGATCTTTTTTGAGAAATACTAATTGCTGGGCTAATTATGTAAATAGTTGTTCTAATTAGTTTTTTCGCAATAGAAAATTTTTCCATATCTTTTAATTCTATTAATGATGTCCAACCATCATCCCAAGATACTCTGAATCCAACTATCACTTTAGTTTCTGGAGGGTAAAACTCTAATAGAGTGTCTTGAGACCTTTTCACATGCCTAGCACTTAGATAAAGACATATAGAGGAATTGTGTTTTGCAAGATCTTTCAGAGATTCTTTTTCGGGCATCCCTGTGCGACCTCCTGCTCTAGTTAAAATAATTGTTTGCGTTATCTCAGGGATGGTTAACTCCGCTTCATGATATGCTGCAGCAACTTGAAAAGCACTTACACCAGGTACGATTTCGATTGCAATTTTTTCGTTTTTTAAAATTTCGATTTGTTCTCTAATTGCTCCAAAAATGCAAGGGTCTCCATCATGCAACCTTACAACAGTCTTCCCTGCCTGAAATTTTTCTATCATAATTGAGGTAATTTGCTCTAAGTTGAGCGAGCTCGTTTTTATTTTTTCAGAACCTTCTTTAGAAAAATCTAAAATCTTTTCAGGAATTAGAGAGTCAGTCCAAATAATGACATCTGCAATTTTTATCTTTTTTAATGCTTTTAAAGTTAATAATTCTGGATCCCCTGGACCAACACCAACAAAGGATATTTTTTTATCCATTCTTTCTATTTTTCCCACTATATGTTCTCAAACTTAAAAAAAGTATTCCAATTAACCCAGAAGAAAATAGAAAAATACTTATAAATTGAGCCATTCTTATACCACCATCACAAAAAGGTGGAAGTCCACCAATGCATAGTGGGTCAGTTCTTAAACCTTCAATCCAGAATCTTCCAAAGCTATAACTTATTAAATAAAGACAGCTAATAAAGCCAGGCCTGAAAAAATCTGTTTTACCTTGTTTATTAAAAATAATAATGAGGAGGATAAAAATTAAAATATTCCACAATGACTCATAGAGAAATGTAGGATGAAAAAATTCATAATTAAGAAATTCTAAAGGTCTATTCTGGATAGGTATAAATAACTTCCAAGGCAAATTTGTAGGAACTCCAAAAGCTTCATTATTGAAAAAATTTCCCCACCTTCCTATTGATTGTCCAAGAATAATCGATGGTATTAATATATCTATAAAAGTTTTTAAATTAATTTTTTTCGACTTACAGAAATAGATAATAGATATTAATCCTCCAATTAGACCTCCATGGATTGCTATGCCTCCTTTCCAAACTGCAAGAAAAGAAGGTATTTGAATGAAGTTATTGAATATTTCAAAAGAAGTAAAAAAGTTCTCTCCGCTGTATTGCCTCCACTCAAAAATTACGTAATAAGCTCTAGCTCCAATTATTGAAGACATTATTAATGATGGAAGTATTTCACTAATGTACTCTGGGTTAATATTTCTGGCCTTTGCTAGTTTTTTAGAGAGAAATAGGCCTATTAAGACTGAAACCGAAATAAGCAGTCCGTACCATCTAATAGTTATAAATCCTAAATTTAAAAAAGTTTCTCCTGGAGATTGTATAAAAGCTTGAAGTATAAGCATTTAAAGAAAGTTAGATACCCTCTGCTGCTTGCACTTTTTCTACTTGTTTTTTCTTTAATACTAACAGTATTTGTGTTAGGCCTACACCAATGAAGAATACAATCAATCCAATTATTCTATAAGGGCTTTGAAGTACAACCTCAGCATCTAATTGTCCAAAGCCGCCAACGTTGGGATCATTAGTAAGAGGGTCACCTGCATTAATTTTGTCTTGTGCTTTTACGATAAGTTGAGGACCAACAGGCACTGCTTCAGTATTTATCTCACCATTATCGTTTTCTATATTGATCTTATAGCTACCATCTTCAATTATTTCTATTGAATTTATAGTTCCTGAGGTGGAAGAAGTGAAAACTACATTATTGCTTTTGTCTCCAGTTGGGTATACCTGACCTCTACCTCTATTGCCTCCGATATGTAACGAGTATTTCCCATAGTGATATTCTTTATTAGTGGATGGATCAGGGGAAAGTATAGGAAAAATAATTTCTTTATTAGTATCGCCAGGTAAAGGTCCTACAATGATGATATTGTCTTTCTCTTCACTGTAATTAGTAAAATAAACCCCTTCTGTCTCCTCTTTGATTTCTTCAGTCCATCTTTCTTGTGGAGCAAGTTTAAAGCCATCAGGCAGCATTACAACTGCACCAACTTGTAATGGGACTTCAGAACCATCAGCACTGATCTCTTTTAAGTCATTTTTATAGGGTATTTTGACTACAGCTTTGAAAACACTGTCTGCTCCAACAGATTGTGGAACCTCTGCAATTGTAGGCATCTGAGCTAGATGACAATTTGCACAGACTATCTTTCCTGTGGCTTCTCTTGGGGATTCATAGTTTTGCTGAGCCCAAAATGGATAAGCAAAAGTGATCTTTGGATAAAATACAATGCTCGAAATGAAAAGCAGAGTACAGATAAATAAACTTGTTTTTTTCATGATTTGATTATTAAGACCTTTCATTTTTTTATGCCCACCATGGATTTTCATTAGTTCTAAAGTCAGTTTCTGACCATTGTTTGACTAGTACAGCATCATCTTCGATATCGACATGAGCTAGAGCTAAAGATAAAGGAGCAGGCCCTCTTACTACCTTCCCATTAGTATCGTACTGACTGCCATGACAAGGACATATGAATTTATTAGCACCACTATCCCATGGGACAACGCAACCTAAATGAGTACAAATTGCATTTAAACCAAATTCTCCTATTTCCCCACCCTCATTAACTATTAAATAAGTTGGATCTCCCTTAAGACCCTGCACTAGACTTCTGTCTCCTGCTTGATGGGTGGCTAACCAACCTGTCTTAGTTATTGGATTACCAAATTCATCTTTAGCAGAAGTTCCACCTCCACCACCGCCTGCTCTTAAAGGCATGAAATAATTCGCTACAGGATAAAGAGCTCCTAACGCTACACCAGTTGCAGTACCAAATGTAAGAAGATTCATAAATTGCCTTCGACCCATTGAAGGGACATCATTGGAACTTAATTGAGTCATTCGCTACTTGGTACTGTTATTTATTAGTTATTATGGATCAAATTGTTCAATTTCTGTTGCAAATAGATAGGACTTTTAATAATTTAAAGTAAAAGTTTAGGAAGTCTTAATTAGTTGATTTAAATGAACCCATTACTAGTAGATGAAGTTATACATTATTTGATTCATCGTTGGGGGAAAAAATATGATTTTAGACTCTTTAGAAGAGGAAAGTTTGTGTATTTTCAAATGATGTGGGGATTTCTTGGACGGGAATCATTCCCTTTAAGTGAAGATCAATATAAAAAATCGATAGCTGATAAAATCGAGATTTTAAATAGATGTGGATATTCAGAAGAAGTAAGGGAATGGCTAAAGAAAGTGAATGCTAAGCCAAGATTAGGCAGAGCTGTCAGCTTGCAATTAAATCTTAATGAGAAGATGAAAGAGTTTTTGACTTAAGATTTTCTGATAAGTAAGTTAATCCAGTACCCACAAAAAATAAAAACACAATCGATATAGATAGCAATGACATAGTCAATGGGTCCGTTGAAGGGGTAATCACTGCAGATAATATTGCTGAGGAAATTACAACTATCTTCCAATTCGAAATCATTTTTTCTGTTGTGATTATTCCAAGAGAACCAAGAATAAATTGTAATACAGGCAATTGAAAAGCTATTGCAGTGCTGGACATTAATAAGAGAACAAAATCAAAATATCTTTCTATAGACCAAGTTGGTTCAACAATATCAGCACCAAAACTAATGAAGAAATTTATTGCTGCAGGGACTAATATCCACCATGAAAAAATTAATCCTAAAAAAAATAGAAGACCTGAACCAAAAACTGCGGGCAAGATAAGGCTTTTTTCTTGTTTTGTTAAACCAGGAGAAATGAATAATATTATTTGGTAAAAAATATAAGGCATAGAAACTATCAATCCGCTGTAACCTGCAACTTTAATAGCGACAAATAGAAACTCTCCTGGAGCAAGTTGTAGTAAATGAATATCACCAGCTGGGATTTCCAAAAAAGATATTAATGGCTTTATGATTAGAAAACTAAAGAATATTGAAATAAGTATTGAGTAAATTGAGTTTAGTATCCTTTGACGTAGATCCTCTAAGTGATCACTAAAAGTCATCGTATCTGATAATTTATTTTCACTTTGACTTGTGCCTCTCATTATTTGATAAAGGTTATGTAAGAAAAAGGTTTAAAATTACTATTGTAAAGTCCAATTTATTTTTCGATAAACTTAATTATTTGCTTAATTTGGGATTAGTGGGATCTGGTAATAAGAAAGGAGGGGCATCATTCAAAGATGATTCCCCATAAGTTTCATATTCTCTATATCCACCCATTTTCCCATTTGTTTTCATTAGAGCGCTTACGAAGGCAAGTAGCAAGAAAACAGTAGGAGCTCCAATTATTAATGCAGCACCAAATAGATATCCAACAATAAATTCTGGAAAACTATGATTTCCTAGAAATTCATGAGTGCCCAAAAGAAAATCAAACATTTGGATTTAAAATTTTTTTTATTATAAACTAAATTACTGTTTTAAGATTTTTTTTAATGTAATCTTCTCCTCTTGTAGGATTTCCCCAAATAATTTCCCCATTTTTAAAGGAAACGCAACCCGGTCCTCCTTTTTTGATTTTTTGTAAATCTTTAATTTTTACTAAATTAATTGGTACTTTAATGTTTCTTTTTGCCTTGCTAAATAAAGCAGCTAAATCTGCAGCTATTTGAAGATCCTGTTCAGATGCTGCTTGAGATGAAGACTTCAAAACTACATGGCTGCCTGGTGATTCCTGTGCATGAAACCATAAATCTCCTTTTTTTGAAAACTTAAAGCTTATTAAGTCATTTTGCCTCATATTTCTTCCTACCTGAAGTTTCAATCCTGTGGGAGTGTCAACTTGAATTGGTGAAGATTGTATCTCATATGTACTTTTCTGATCTTCCTTTTGCTTCTTGATATTGATATTAAACTCGTTACAAATTTCTTCCATAATTTCTTCTAGTAGTTTGATTCTCATAAAAAGTTTTTCATGATTTAAAGAATTTAAATTTTCCAGAAGAGTAGTGAATTCTTCTAATCTTTCAATATTTGTTTTGTAAATACCTAATCTTTCTTTTATCAATTCTCTAGATCTCTTAAGTTTTTTTGACTTTTTATATAGTTTTTGTCCTTTAATAATATCTCGTTTTGTAATTTCATTTGAACTGAATATATTATCAGCTTTTTCTTTATATACCTCGTAATTCTCTGATTTTGTCAGAAGATCATATTGAATATTTAAATTCTTTTTCTCAGTATTGGTCTGTTTAAAAATTATCCCTTCAATTTTCTTTTCCAATAATTCAACTTTTTTTTGTTTCAGATAATAATCATAATAATTCTCTAAACTGGTGCATAAATCTATTTTATTTTCGCAAGTAATTTCTTTATCAAAAAACCAAACGCAATAAAAATCATTGTTAAATCTAGAAAACTTAAAGTTATTGTTTTTAAACCTATTTATCCAAATCTTCCAATTTTTAAATATCTCCTTTAAGTCTGAATCGCTAATGAAATCTATATTTTTCCCCATTATCTGCGGATTGCCAGTTTTGCTAATAACCTCTAATTGTTTTGTGAGGATAGGGCTTACTCCTTGATAGGTATTTATTAAACAGTATTTCAAAGACTCAGGTACTATTGAAATTGAGTTTTTCCATGATTGAAAAGACTCATGTTCTCTAGGTTGTTTTTTGAGATTAACTGGAGGGCCAGAATAAATTGTTCCTGTTGAAATTGTTCTAAAACTAGATTGACTTGATTTAATTTGTTTACCAACGGCAATTATTTTTTGTTTATTATCCAAATAAAAAATATTGCTATGTTTTCCCATTAATTCAAAAATTAAATATTTATTAATTTCATCTCCAGGTTTTTTCGCAAAACTAAATTTTATAACTCTCTCGAAATCATCTTGCTCAATCGAAATTAAAGCCATATACTTTAATCCATATCTTATTTGTTTAGAAAGTGTGCTTTCTCTACCAATCTTTTCTGGCTTATTTATCTTTAGTATTCTAGGAGAGTCTCCATTCCAAGAAACCTCTAACCATGTTTGAGAATCAACTCCTCTGAAACATAATTGAATTGTATTAGGCTCTGGTTGTTGGGCAGTTTCAAACTTAGTAGGTAAGATATTCCTTGTTAAATAATGCAAGACAGATCTAATAGATGTAATGTCCATTATCTGTGGAACACCTTTTTGCATTATTCCTTCTTAATTCACAAGAATTTTATTTTACTGTAAAAAATTTAATATGAAAAATCAAAAAAAACTTATTATCCTTACTGGACCCAGCGGGGTAGGTAAAGGAACAGTTGTTAAAGAAATATTAGGTAAAGAAAAAAAATTTTGGCTTTCAATATCTGCAACTACTCGAGAACCTAGAGATGGAGAGAAGGAAGGAGAAAATTACTACTTTTTAAATCAAGAAAAGTTTAAAGAAATGATTGAACAAAACCTGTTCCTTGAATGGGCTCAATTTGCTGGAAACTACTATGGAACGCCTTTGTTTTCTGTTAAAGAGAAAATTAAAAAGGGATTTACCGTACTACTTGAAATTGAAGTAGAGGGTGCAAGGCAAATAAAAAATAAGTTTCCTAATTCAATGTCAATATTTTTACTTCCTCCGGATAAAGAAGAGTTAGAGAGAAGAATAAGAAATAGAGGTACAGAAAAAGAAGACGCAATAAAAAAAAGACTCTCAAGGGCTAATTATGAGATTTCAGTATCGAATCAATTTGATTTTGCATTAACAAATCACAATGTTGATGAAACAGCAAAAAAAATAATCAAGTTAATAAAAACTTGATTATTTTCTCTTTATCAACTCATTGGATGGAATAATAAATCTGGGAAAAACCTATTAAATTCAATAATAATTCCAGCTGTAAGGCTTAGCCAAATAGCTGCTACCACTGGAGCAGATCTGACAAATTTTGTGTTTAGAATTTTGAACATTTTTTATGAAAGTTTAAAGATGTTTAGCGAGGACCATTAAGTGTAATATTGTTATCTTTCTCTCTTAAATCTCCATTTCTGCCTTGTTTATTAGCAAGAAGAGGCCATTGGGCTCCTTTTATAAGACATTTTCTCGCTAAGTCTAGGTCAATAATGATCTCAAGATCTGCTGGATTTTTAGTCTTTTTTGATTCAATTAGATACTCTCTTCCTGACCAACCTATAATTCCAGCAATGTAAATGAACAATACTCCGGGAATAAGTAAATCTCCTTCATGACCTCTATTTAAAAGTGCTCCCCAAGGCTCAAGAGGAGGTCCAATTATTAAATGAGGAAGACCATCATCTCCGCATGATGCTTTTCCGTATCTTTCAAATCTTGTGATGTCTTTTTGAGTAGTGGCAGCATTTGCTCTCTCAATGAATTTAGGATTTTCAGAGCATTTTGTGAGGGCAGAAGCAGTATATTCTGTGCTAGCTCTATCTGCGTTTAAGGCAGGCCCATTTGCAGCTAGAGCAATTGGAGTAATTCCGAGGAACAGAAAAACTGAGGTTATGATTGAAAAAAAGAATTTCATAAGTTGCAATCTTTAATTCCTTATAGTGTGTTAAGTAAGAAATTAATATTAAAATAGAACAAGTTGAATCAAAAATGCATAAAGTTTTAGCTATTGAAACAAGTTGTGATGAGACATCTGTCTCAGTAGTTTCAAATATTGGAGATACTTTCAGAATACATTCAAATATAATAGCTTCTCAAATTGAAGATCATTCAAAATGGGGAGGAGTTGTACCTGAACTTGCAGCTAGAAAGCATTTAGAATTATTACCTTTTGTTTTAGATGAGGCTTTAGAAGAATCAAAAATCAAAATTGAGGAAGTCGATTATATTGCATCAACTGTAGCTCCTGGATTAGTTGGTTGTTTACGAGTTGGCTCTATAACTGCAAGATCACTTTGCATGTTACATTCAAAACCATTTTTGGGAATTCATCATTTGGAGGGGCATTTATCTTCAATTCTTTTTTCAGAAAACTATCCAAAGAAATCTTTTCTTACATTACTTGTTAGCGGTGGGCATACTGAATTAATAAAGGTTGATGATAGAAGGGTAATGCAAAGACTTGGGAAAAGTTTTGATGATGCTGCTGGAGAAGCCTTTGATAAAGTTGGCAGACTATTAGGTCTTAGTTATCCAGGAGGACCGGCAATTGAAAAGATTGCTAAAAAAGGGGACCCAATGAAATTTAATTTACCAAAATGTAGGATTTCTGATAAAAAAGGGGGATTTCTTAAATATGATTTCTCTTTTAGCGGTTTAAAAACTGCCGTATTAAGATTAGTTGAAAGAATAAACTTGGATGGGAATACCGTTCCAATTCCTGATATTGCTGCCAGTTTTGAGAGAGCAGTGGCAGAGGTCTTGGTAGAGAGAACAATAAAATGCGCGGAAGATCATAGCTTGGATAATGTTGTTGTGGTTGGGGGAGTGGCTGCTAACAATACATTAAGAAAAATGATGATTAGTGAAGCTAGTAAAAAATCTATTAAAGTTCATTTAGCTCCTCTTAATCTTTGTACAGATAATGCTGCAATGATTGGAGCGGCGGCGTTGTTCAGGATCAAATCTAAGGATCGTTTAAGTTCCCTTAAATTAGGTGTCGCAGCAAGACTATCAATTGAACAAGCTAATACCCTTTATGAAGAAAATCCTCCTTTCTGAATTCAATGAACAAACAACCTAAAATCGAGATTAAAGAGACAAAAAACTTCGTTGATAAAAAGGAACTGAATTTGTGGAAAAGAGGTTTTACCCCTCAAGCTGAAATATGGAATGGAAGGATGGCAACTGTTGGTATAGGAATTATTTTTATAATTATTGCTTTAATAAGCCAGTTTTCTTATTAGAAATATAATTCATTTTCTTAAAAGTAGTTTTGAATGATTTAATAAAAATTACTCTTATTCAGCCAATAATTAAATTAAAAAATATTCTATTTATTGGACTATAGATAAGATTATTGATTTAATCAAAATAGGTAATATTTTTATTATTTATAATTTTATATGACGCCTGAAAGGCTTGGATTACTTTGGGGGATAACTGTATTTGCAGGTGCTTGCGCTCGATTATTTTCTTCTTTTACAGGATTCCCAAGTGTTGTTATTTTATTGCTTTCTGGATTATTCATTGGAAGATCAGGGCTAGGACTTGTTGAGCCTTTAGATCTTGGGCAAGGTCTTGAAACTATTGTGGGGCTTTTGGTCTGTTTGGTTCTTTTTGAAGGAGGATTAAATTTAAAACTGCCTGAGGGGAATATAAGAAATACTGTTTTGAAAATTTCATTAGTAAGACTTTTTATTTCATTATCAGCTGGAATTTTTATTGCTCATTGGCTGGCTGGCCTCTCATGGCAAGTCGCAGGAATATATAGTGCCATAGTTCTAGCTACTGGACCAACAGTTGTCTCTCCATTAGTGGAACAAATAAAATTAGCTTCCCCACTATCGGAAGTTTTAAAAGCTGAGGGGTTATTGCTTGAACCAATTGGTGCAGTACTAGCATTACTGCTTTTAGAACTGACTTTAGGGGACCTTCGTGGGATTAACGATGTATTTATAGCATTAATGCAAAGATTAGGGGGAGGAGTTTTAATCGGATTAAGCGCAGGATGGCTACTATCAGAAATTTTAAAAAAAATAAAAAATGAAGCATCATTTGGTATAGAGCTTCAAGTTACCCTTGGATTTATTTTCCTTGTGTATGGAATTTGCGAATATTTTTTACCAGAATCTGGCTTGCCGGCTTCAGTCGCGGCAGGCTTTATTGTAGGCAAAAGAGAAGTTATAGATAAGGAGAGATTGGATAATCTAATAGGAGAATTAGCTCAATTAGCAATAACAGTTCTTTTCCCTCTTTTGGCCGCCGACGTTTCTTGGGGTGAATTAAGTCCGCTTGGCTGGGGAGGGGTTGTTTGCGTTTTTATGTTGATGGTAATTGTTCGCCCTATCTCTATCTGGATAGCAACAATGGGGAGAGAATTGAACTTAAAAGAAAAAATATTTTTAGCCTGGTTAGCCCCAAGAGGAATTGTTACTGCAGCTGTAGCTTCTCTTTTTTCTATCAGATTAGAGCAGGCTGGCATCCTTGGGGCTGGCCGTCTCCAAGGTTTAGTTTTTCTTACTATATTAATGACAGTAGGAATACAGGGTCTTTCTGCTAAGCCTTTGGCAAATAAGCTTGAATTGGGCCAAAAAAATAATTTTGATTGATTAAAGACATCTTTCAATTCGAGTTATATCTGTTTTACTCTCTGCGAAAAGCTCCCAACTTTGAATTAAATCCGGCCCACTTAGAGACCCAAAAAAGGCTACTCTTAATGATTTCATTACTATCCCTTTTTTGATATTATGCATTTTTGAGATTTCGTTTATTATTTCTTTGGCCTTCTCTTTATTTAGTTTTATAGTTTTTCCTTCAATTAAATAATTTAAGATTAGTTTTAGAGATAATTTACTATCCTTGTTTTCCAGAAAATCTTGACCTTCTTTTTGAATTGTAGGTATTAAGAAAAATGGTTTTGATTGATCAATTGAATCTTTTAAAAGAGTCATAGAGTCTCTAAGTAAAATTGCTAATTTATAAGTCCATTCTTGAGATGGTGGCACCCAACCATTATCATCCCAGTATTTTCTAATGATCTCACTTAACTTTATTGATTCCATATTCTTTATATATTGAGAATTAATCCAGTTTAGTTTTTCCCAACTGAATTTGGCTCCAGCTTTATTTATTTCTGATAAGTCAAAGATTTCAGATATCTCTTCAAGAGAAAGTATTTCCTTGTCGGCAGATTTTGGAGACCAACCTAAAAAGGCCATATAGTTCGATAAGGCCTCAGGTAAATATCCCATTTCTCTAAATTCGTCTATTGAAGTAACGCAATCTCTCTTAGATAATTTTTTCCCTTCGCTATTTAGTATTAAGGGTGTATGCGAAAAAGTTGGCAAATTAAAATTTAATGCTTTATAAATCAATATTTGTTTTGCAGTGTTCGAGATATGGTCTTCACCCCTCACAATATGAGTAATATTCATGAAATTATCATCAACTACAACTGCAAGATTATACAAAGGATCTCCAATCTCATATCCCTTAGCCCTTCTTGACAATACTAAATCACCACCTAAATCCTTCCCTTGCCATTTGATTTCGCCTCTAATCTGATCTACCCATTTAATTTCAATTTTTTCATCAATCTTAAACCTTATTACTGAATTCCTCCCTTGGGATATAAATGTTTCTATTTCTTCTTTTGAAAGACTTCTGTGTCTATTATCATGCTTTGGAGGTAATCCTTTCTTTTTTTGTTCTTCTCTTAATTCAGATATTTCATCTTCTGTTGTAAAGCACCTATATGCAGCTCCACATTCTATTAGCTTTTTGATATAACTTTTGTGAATAGAAATTCGGTCACTTTGCTTTATAGGTTCTTCATCCCATTTAAGTCCAAGCCATTTCAAGCCCTCTAATATATTTTTTGTATATTCAGATTTAGATCGAAGAAAATCTGTATCTTCTATTCTGATAAGAAATTTTCCACCTATTTTTTGTGCATACAACCAGTTAAATAGTGCTGTTCGTGCTGTCCCGATATGAAATAAACCCGTTGGACTCGGGGCTAGTCTTAAACGTTTTTCCAAATTTCTTTTAGAAAAAACGGGACCGACGGGATTCGAACCCGCAACTTCCGCCGTGACAGGGCGGTGCTCTAACCAGTTGAACTACGGTCCCAGAGTTTTGTTCTAAATTTATTTAGAACTCCAATCTTAAAATTATCAGATCATAATACTTAATTTATGGGGTTGTAATAAAAAAAATTTATTAATTTGAGGATTTACAGAAATAATTAGTTTTTCAACTGCCTTAGTGTAAACAACTATTTATTTTTGAGGTCTAAAACCAGCAGGTTCTATCAACCTAACTTGATTGCCTCTTGCAGTAAATTCTCTGCCTTGGTCACTTTGTACGACAACTCTCCCACCAGACTTAACTCTGATAACTCTTGCACGAACCCATCCTAAAGCCGCTGATTCGAGGACTTTAACTACGTCCCCAGGTTGAAGATCTAACTCCATCTTATGAAAAAATGATTTACATAATGTTGATCAAACGCGTCGTGGAGGACTTGAACCCCCGACATCAGGTTTTGGAGACCTGCGTTCTACCAACTGAACTAACGACGCATTTTAATGATTATAAGCGTCTTGGTGACCAATAAGTTGATTAATTTACAACTTTATCGATCAAAGCGTTGTTTTACGCGAGTAGCTTTTCCTACTCTATCTCTCAGATAGAATAACTTAGCTCTTCTTACTTTACCTCTACGTTCAACTTTTAGAGAGGCAACCTGTGGACTATGTAGCATAAATACTCTTTCAACGCCTATACCCTGAAAAATTCTTCTAACTGTAATAGTCTGGTTAATACCTCCATGCCTTTTTGCTATGACAACGCCTTCATAAGGTTGGACTCTTTCTTTATTACCTTCTGTAATTTTTACTCCAACTTTTACAGTATCCCCAACATATATTTCAGGTAATTCTTTTTTTAATTGTTCATTCTCAAATTCCTTAATAAGATTTGATGCGTTAAAGGTTTGAGTAGTCTCAGAAACCGTATTTTTTTCTTTTTGTTCAACTGTTACATCAACTGATGCGTCAGCTTTAATACCGGTTTCTAATTCCTTCTCTTGTTTCTCTTTGGCCATTTTGGTCTTTATTGTCCTACAAGTTCTATATCTTAACCTTTTGACTCGCCTTTAGTAACCTTTTTGGTAAATGAAATTGTTTTTGAAAACATTTGGAATCCTGTTACGAGCATCCATAAAACTCCAAGAGAATTCAATATTACGTATATAAGTTCTCCATTATCTCCAAGCCATTCGCCCTCATGGAGAGACATTAACCAATGAACTTGTTCTCTAGAGTAACCTAGTAAATCTTTTGAAACCCTATAAAGAAGACCAGTAATTGAAGACATAAATAATGGAAGAAAAACCCAGGGCGCCAAAGCCTTATGAAATTGCCTAGAATTAAATAAAGTTTTCATTTTTGTATCTTACCCATTGTTATTGATAGATTTAAGGTAGCCAAGACCATAAAGGCTACTTTGAAGATATTTACCTATTACTATTATTTATTCCAATGAGACATTTTGCAGATCTTTTGTTAAAAAACAATAATTCCAAAGCTAATGATCAAGTTCCTTTTATACAGAGGAGAAGGGGAATTGAAATAAAGTCTTCACGGGAAATAAATTTGATGAAAAAATCTAGCAGGATTGTAGCAACTGTTTTGAGGGAAATTAATGACTTAATTAAACCTGGAATGAGTACAAAAGATTTAGATGATTTCGCAGAAACGAGGATAAAAAGTTTTGGAGCTGTGCCAAGTTTCAAGGGCTACCATGGATTCCCTTCTAGTATTTGTTCAAGTATTAATAATGAGGTTGTCCATGGGATTCCAAGTAAAAATAAAATAATTAAAAATGGTGACTTGGTTAAAATTGATACAGGGGCATATTTAGATGGTTTCCATGGAGATAGTTGTATATCAATTTGTGTAGGAGAAGTTAGTCCAAAGGCTCAAAAACTTAGTGACATAGCTCATAAAGCATTGTATGCGGGGCTTTCGAAAATCAAGGCAGGGAATACACTTCTTGATGTGGCTGGGGAAATCGAAGACATTGTTGTAAAAAATGGCTTTAGTGTTGTAGAAGACTATACAGGTCATGGAGTTGGAAGAAATCTTCATGAAGAACCATCGGTATTTAATTTTCGGACCAAAGAATTGCCCAATGTCGTCCTTCGTGAAGGAATGACATTAGCTGTGGAACCTATTGTTAATGAAGGGACTAAATTTTGCAAAACATTAAATGATAGATGGACAGTAATAACAAAAGATGGGAAACTATCGGCCCAATGGGAGCATACAATAGTTGTTTTAAAAGATGGTATTGAAATATTGACAGATCGAGATTTCTAGACACTAAGATTTGTACTTATAGATAATTAGGCAATACAAAAAATTAAAAAATTCTTTCAATGGGAAAAGTATATAGGTTAAAGGATTTGGACTAATTATTACTAAATAATTTTTTGAATTTGCTAAATCATAAATTTTTTTTGAAACAAATTTGGGACTCATTATTCCGAGAGGATTTAGTTCTGATTTAAAAGGCCCTAAGATGATTTTTTTTATTATTAATTTTTTCTTTGTATTTTTGTCCCGAAGATTTTTTTTGAAAGAAACTAATTGACCAATAAGGGATTTACTAATCTCATATGACGGATTTAGGGCGGGTAATATTTCCGCTTCAGATGTATTTATCCAAATTTCTTTTTTTATTAGTGAATCATTGCTTAGAGCAATATCTTCAAATAAATTTAAAAATTTGAATTTGCTTAATGCATTTATCTCTATTGAGTTTTCATAATTGGAATTTTCTCTACTCAAATCATAGATACCATGGTTCAAAATTAAAATGTCTATATTTTCTAATTGTTTTTTTAATGACGACTCCTTCCCACATTCCCATTTAATCCATTCATTTGGAGATTCAAAATTTATTTCATTATTAGTTTTACTATGAGTAAATCCAATCACTTTATATCCTTTTTGACGAAACAACTTTGTTAATTCTTTCCCAAGCGCACCTGAGGCACCAGTAATCCCTATAGTTTTTTCGTTTTTGGTTGGATTTATCATTTTGCTTGATTTTTATGAGATACCAAATAATTAAAATAAATCTATCAAAAAAAAATATTTATTTTTTTATTTGATTAAAACTCATAAATAAATATTTGTTTAGTTCTGAAAAAAATATTATCTTAAACCTATTAATAAATAATTTACTTAATTATGAGCGATATATTATTAATTGGTTCATGTGAGCCATTTAGTGGTAAGTCCGCAATGGTTCTTGGGATAGCAAAAAAACTTTTACAGAAGAAAAAAAAAGTACGCATAGGTAAACCTCTAGCAACATGTATTGAACTTACTAATCTTCCCTCAATGTCTTATGAAGGATTAATAGATGATGATGTTAAGTTTATTGGATCAACATTAAATATCGAAGAGGAGAATTTAATTTCTTCAGTAGGATTATTGGATAATATCTCAGCTGAAAAAAGAATCTTCAATAAAGACTTACTTCCAGGAAAAGGTTTTGACCAGATTGAAGGATTGGTTAATGATGATTTTGAAGGTCTGAATATTTTAGAGGCAGCAGGAAGTCTTCATGAGGGTATGATTTATGGCTTAAGTCTCCCACAACTAGCTAAGGATTTAGATGCGAAAGTTTTAATTGTGAATTTATGGGAAGATTGCAAAAGTGTAGATGCATTACTTGATGCAAAAAAACAATTAGGTGAGAAATTGGCTGGAGTTGTATTAAACGGAGTTTTGCCGCAAGAAGTCGAAAAAGTTAAAAATGAAATAATACCATCTCTTAAAGATCTTGATATCGAAGTGTTTGGCGTTATGCCTAAATCACCACTTCTTAGAAGTGTTACGGTTGGTGAGCTTGTAAGAAGACTAGATGCCCAAGTAATTTGTTGCCCTGAAAAAGATCAATTGCTTGTTGAAACATTAAGTATTGGTGCAATGGGGGTGAATTCTGCAATGGAATTTTTCAGGAGAAGACGAAATATGGCTGTAGTTACTGGAGCTGATAGAACTGATATCCAACTTGCTGCTTTGGAGGCTTCGACTCAATGCCTTATTTTAACAGGTTTAGGAGATCCTTTGTCACAACTGATTCATAGAGCGGAGGAATTGGAGGTGCCAATTTTAAAGGTGGAATTAGATACTCTTTCCTCCGTGGAAATTATTGAACAAGCTTTTGGTCATGTCAGAATACATGAATCAATTAAAGCTTCTTATGCTATTCAATTAGTTCAAGAGAATGTAAATCTAAAAAGAATTCTCGAAAAGATAGATTTTCCCTGCAATTTTTCAGATAAATGCTAATTTCAAATATAGGAACTTTATTATTTTGAGTCGCTCTTTAGATCTACCAGCAACTGAAGGTGTTGATGCCTTAGCTCAAGAACTTGCAAAACTCCAAAATAATGGGAAAAGGAGAATTGCTTTTTTAGGTAGTAGGCACGTACCGGTTGTAGATATCCACTTAATTGAGTTGATAGCAAGGTCGTTAGCAGAGGAAGGGCATAATATCCTTACTTCTGGATCTCAAGGTGTTAATGCAGCTGTTATTCGAGCTGTCTTAGATATTAATCCATCATTATTAACTGTTTTATTACCACAAAGTCTTGATAGACAAATACCCGAAATAAAGGATCAACTTGAGAGGGTTATGCATTTGGTTGAAAAAAGTGAAAATGATGAATTACCTTTGCCACTTGCAAGTAGTCTTTGTAATCAAGAAATTATTACTAGGTGCGATCAATTAATATGCTTTGCCTTTCACGATAGTGAAACTTTGCTAAATAGTTGTAGATGTGCTGAAGAAATGGGAAAAGTGGTTAGTTTGTTATTTTTTGATTAAATTAATCCATTTCCCCTTATTAAAAGATGATTTATGCTAATAATATTTAGCGTTTAATAATTTACTATGGCAGAGAGTTTTTCATTTGATGTAGTTTCTGATTTTGATAGACAGGAATTAGTTAACACTTTGGATCAAGTAAAAAGAGAAATTTCTCAGCGTTATGATTTGAAAGGAACAGACACTTCAGTTGATTTAGATAAAGAAAATATTTTTATAATCACCAATAGCGAGCTGACTTTAAATGCTGTAAATGACATAATTAGACAAAAGGCAATAAAAAGAAATTTATCTTTAAAAATATTTGACTACGGTGAAATTGAAATGGTTAGTGGTAATAAAGTAAAACAAACAATTTTATTAAAGCAAGGAATTAAACAGGAAATTGCAAAAAAAATCAGTAAAAATATTAGAGATCAAATAAAAAAAATTAATGTCAGCATTAATGGAGAAACACTTAGAGTTGCTAGTAAGAGCAAAAATGATCTTCAATTAGCAATTAAGATTGTTAGTGAGTTGCAAGAGTCTTTGAATATTCCTCTAAAAGCTAATAACTTTAGATAAGATCTTCAGTAAGATTATTTTTTGGATATGGCAGATTATTCAGAATCTCTCATTAAATCATTGATTAAGAAAGTAAAAGAATATCCACGTTTTTCAAAAAAAGAAATTGAGAAATTTTGTTGGATGGCGGCACATGAGCATAAGCATGGTGTTTTACCTTCTGAATATGACATTAGGGAAATAGATGAAAACCTTTTTTTAGAACTTTTGCAAGAATTCAAATCAAATATTCACTAAATAATATTTTTATTTAAATATACAATTATTAAAAAAATATTTTAATTAAATGCCTTATTAGTGCACTAATAAGTCTATTTAAATATGATTAACTAAAAGAAAAAATTTAATGTCAACATCCTTCAAAAATGTTACGCCAACAGGCCCTGGTGGAACAGCAACATTATTAATTGTCTTGTCTTTTACTGGCTTTCTTTTGCTCACCCAATCTCTCTTTGTTGTTCCTTCTGGACAAGTTGCAGTTGTTACAACACTAGGGAAAGTAAGTGGTCCCTCAAGGAGAGCTGGTTTAAACTTTAAACTTCCATTTGTTCAGTCTGTATATCCATTTGATATAAAAACTCAAGTTCAACCCGAAAAATTTGAAACTTTAACTAAGGATCTGCAAGTTATTAGGGCTACAGCTACTGTTAAATATTCAGTAAAACCTAACGAAGCTGGAAGGATCTTTGCAACAATTGCAAGTAGAAATAGCGATGTTTATCAAAAAATTGTTCAGCCATCTTTGCTAAAAGCTTTAAAATCAGTGTTTTCTCAATATGAGTTAGAAACAATTGCTACTGAATTTGCAGTAATTTCTGAAAAAGTAGGTGACACTGTTGCACAAGAATTGAACTCTTTCGATTATGTAGATGTTAAAAGTTTAGATCTTACTGGATTAGAGATTGCTGAAGAATATAGAGCTGCGATTGAACAAAAGCAAATAGCCGGTCAGCAATTACTAAGAGCAAAGACAGAAGTTGAAATTGCTGAACAAGAAGCACTTAGATATGAAACATTGAATAGAAGCCTTGACGATCAAGTGTTGTTCAAATTATTTCTTGATAAATGGGATGGAAGTACACAGGTTGTTCCTGGCCTACCAGGTTCTGAAGGAGGATCTCCCCCTGTAATAGTTGGTGGTAGAAGATAATTATTTAAATTTTAAGTTTAATTAGCAGTTAATCATTTACTTATTTTTCTTGAATGAAAACTAGGTAAATTATTATCCTTTTATCGCATTAAAAGATTGATCGAAAGCTTCGATAGTTTTATCAATTTCTTCTTCACTATGTGCTAGTGACGTGAAACCAGCCTCAAAAGGACTTGAAGCTAGGTAAATCCCTCTTTGAAGCATCTCTCTATGCAACTTACCAAAAAGTTCAGCATCATTTGTCTTTGCTTCATCAAAGTTTCTAACAGGTCCATCACATAAGAAAAATCCAAACATAGCGCTTACATTGCCACCATTAATAGCAATTCCATTATTTTCTGCAGACTGAATTATACCTTCAATTAATCTAGAGGTTGTTGCCTCTAGTTTCTCATAAGTACCTTCTTGTTTGAGTAGCTCAAGAGTTTTTATCCCAGCGGTCATTGCCAGTGGATTCCCACTCAAAGTACCTGCCTGATAAACTGGGCCAGAAGGGGCTACCATTGACATTATTTCTTTCTTGCCTCCATAGGCTCCTACAGGTAGACCTCCACCAATTACTTTCCCTAGTGTGGTTAAATCAGGAGTAACACCAAATTTTTTTTGAGCGCCTCCATAACTAATTCTGAACCCAGTCATTACTTCATCAAAAACTAATAAAGATCCATTTTCAGTCGTTAATTCTCTCAATCCTTCTAAAAATCCTGGTTCGGGAGTAATAAAGCCAGCATTACCAACAATAGGCTCAAGAATTACCCCTGAAATGGCATCAGGATTCTCAGAAAATAATTTTTTTACTGCTTCAAGATCATTGTATGGAGCAGTAAGTGTATTTGCAGTTGTTGTTCTAGGAACCCCTGGAGAATCTGGTAATCCTAAAGTAGCTACACCTGATCCTGCTTTTACCAAAAACATATCTGCATGACCATGGTAACAACCGTCAAATTTAATAACTTTATCTCTTCCCGTGAATGCTCTCATTAACCTTAAAACAGCCATACATGCTTCAGTTCCGCTATTGACAAATCTAACCATTTCTACTGATGGGACAGCATCAATTACCATTTCAGCAAGTTTGTTCTCTAGAACGCATGGAGCTCCAAAGCTCGTACCTTTCTCAATTGCTTCCTGTAATGCTGTTGTAACTTCAGGGTGGGCATGTCCACATATAGCCGGTCCCCAACTTCCTATATAGTCAATATATCTATTCCCATCAATATCCCAAGCAAAGGGACCTTTGACTCTATCAAAAACAATTGGCTGACCTCCCACGGACTTAAAAGCTCTTACTGGAGAGCTAACTCCTCCAGGCATTAGTTCTTGGGCTGCAGAGAAAATTTCTTCTGAATTGGTGTAATTTAATATATCAGTCACAATTTAGCTAGATGATGTTTTGTGAAAAATCTTTTCATGTTCCAAATTAGAAATAAGTAAAAAATTTGTCAATCAAATTGAAATTCTACATTATGATATTTTTATTGCGATAGTAAGGATTGTAAATTATTAATTTTTAAGAATTTATATTAAAAAACAATACTACCTTAAATAACTCTTTATTAATGAGTGTTTTCAAGTATTTAAGAAATTAAATTTATTTTATTTATATTTCGAAGAAATTATCCTCATCCTCAAAAAAATCTACATTTATATCGTTTAAGTTAAGATCTATCATTACTGGGGCATGATCACTTGGACGTAAATTACCTCTTAGAGAGCAGTCTATGACGCAACTTTTAAGTTTTGATGACAGTTCTTTGCTAATATAAATATGGTCTATTCTCCAACCTTTGTTTAATTCAAATGCGTTATTACGGTAATCCCACCAACTCCAATGACCAGTATTTTGTTCAAATATCCTGAAAGAATCTATTAATCTTTTTTTTAGGACATTATTTAGTGCATCTCTCTCTATATCAGATGCCATTATTCCACCTTCATATTTTTTTGGATCATGAATATCTAAGTTAGACGGAGCAACATTAAAATCACCCATTAGACAAATTAATTCTCCTTTTTTTTCTTGCTCATCTAAAAATGAAGCTAAACAATTTAACCAATTAATTTTGTATTCGAACTTACTAGATTCTAGAGAAGATCCGTTGGGCACATAGACATTTATTATTTTAATGCCACTAATATCAGCAGAAATTAGTCTTTTTTGATCTAGGAATATTTCGATATTTTGATTAGAGTCGTTACAACCGTAGAATCCCTTTTTAACATTTTCTGGCTTAATTTTAGAAATAATAGCCACACCATTGTATGATTTTTGTCCGTAGAACTCTAATGAGTAGCCTAATTTTTCAAAAGGCTCAACAGGGAAATTATCATCCATAACTTTTGTTTCCTGCAAACATAGAATATCTGGATTGACTTGATTAATCCAATCTATTATTTGTGATAGTCTGGTTCTTATAGAGTTAACATTCCAAGTTGCTATTAACAAATTTCTACCAAGTTATGTAAAATTAAATTAGCAAATAATTTCAGTGTTAAAGAATTTTGAAATTAAATAGAATAAAAAATTATTTTTGCAAAAGCCGACCTAAATCAATAACTTTTGTAATTTTTTTTATTTTGTTAGTTTCCTTAAAAAATGATTACCTAAATGCTGAATATTTATATGAAGAATTAGAAATCGATACCTCAACTAAAATAGAGGATGATAGTTCAGTTTTTCCAACAAATCCTTTTGAAATTGTAGAAATGATTCGGAAATATAATAGTATGAATGATGCGACTAAGCCTTCTGATGCTATTGACGATGCGTTAAAATCTTTTAATACTTTGGAGGAAAAATAAGAAATTTAATGCGATAAATTTATTTCCAAAATTTTAAAATGTTAAAAAACCCTATCCCAAAAGTTACTAATCAATTGCAGCACAGAGCAATCGGTATCATAAATGGTAAATTTACTCCCAATGGTACTGATCAATTAAATAGAGGCTTTTTAATTGATAATAAAGGGGGAAAAATTGAAACAGTAGTACTAGGTAAAGCATTATCTCTTTTAAAAAAGCATATTGATTTAAAAAAAAGTTATTATTGGATTGTTTATCCAAAGAATAAAAATACTCAAAACTTGCATTTACAGGTTGCAGGCATTTGGGACCCTTATCAACTGAATGATTTCCCAAATAATTCTTCAAAAATTAACATCTCTAAATTATTAGAAGAATTAGATCTAAAAGATAATTATTTTTCTGTTAGAGGAGAATTAGTTTTTGTAAACACTCAAAAAAAAGAAATTGTTATAAAAATATGCTCTGCTGCAAAGTCAAAAAATTTAAAAAATAAACATTTTAAATTAGTTATAAAAGGAGAGATTTCTCTTGAACTTCTTCATAGTTTTGTAAGTTTAGATATTAACCGAGATGGAAATTCTTTAGAATTGATAAAGTTCGAAGTGATTGAAAAAAATATTTCTAAAATAACTAAAATTAAAGGTTGACTATTATCGTAATTTTACCAGTAATTAAATCTTTGATTTATGGAAGAAGATGTTTTAATTGAATGTTCTCCTGGGATTTCAGGAGATATGTTAATAGGAGCTTTTTATGATTTAGGGGTCCCTAAAAAAGTCATTGAACAACCACTTTTTCATCTCGGATTAAAGGATCTATATAAACTAGACTTTGAGGAAACAAAAAGTTGTTCAATCCGTGGCATCAAGGCAAAGGTTGAGAATATTGATTGTATTCCTATCAAAAGAACCTGGAGAAGCATTAAGGAACTTATTTTAAATGGATACTTAGAAGATAAATTAAAAAAAATAATTTACGAAGTATTTGAATCTTTAGCAATTGCAGAAGGAAAAGTTCATGGAATTAAATCTGATGATGTTCATTTTCATGAAATTGGAGCTATAGATTCATTGGTGGATATTATAGGAGTATGTGCTGCATTGAATTACTTAAATCCAAAGAGGGTTTATTGTAATGAACCAATGTTGGGGAAAGGCTTTGTTCAAACTGAACATGGAAAATTATCTGTACCAACTCCTGCTGTTGTAGAGCTAATAAGACAAAAAAATATTAAGGTTTTATCTAACCGTGACTCAATAGAGGGTGAACTCTCAACACCAACTGGCATTGCTCTACTTGCTAATTTAGTCGACTATTTAGAACCTCCCTCAAAATATTCTATTGACTCTTATGGAGTAGGCATTGGTAACCTTAAATTCCCATTCCCTAATTTGGTAAGAGTTTATAAAATTAATTCATTTGAGGATTCTTCAATTAGCGATAATGAACAAATTAGTCCAAAGTGTGAAGAGATATCTATTCAAGAAGCATGGATTGATGACCAAACACCCGAAGATATATCTAATTTTGTGGAAAAACTAAGAATTGAAGGAGCTTACGACGTTTCTTATCAAGCTATCAATATGAAAAAAAATAGAATTGGATTTTCTATTCAAGCAATCTTGCCCATTGGGAAAAAAGAATTTTTTAGGCGATTATGGTTTGATTATTCTAATACTATTGGGGTTCGTGAAAGGACCCAATCTAGGTGGTTATTACTTAGACGAAGAGGAGAATGTTCAACGACTTTTGGAAATATAAAAGTTAAACAGACTTTGAAACCAGATGGATCAATAACTATGAAGCCTGAAAATGACGAAGTTTTAAGATTGAAACTAGAGCATAATATATCAACTGAAGAAATAAGAAAAATAATAAAAGATTCCAGTAAAAAATTTAAAGCATTTGAAAACTGGAAATGAGATTCAATTTAAGTAATCAATTATATTGGAAATTTTTAAAAAAATTTAAATTTGGAGTTTTAAAGAGTACTTTCTTTATTTCAAGCTTGTTATATTTTTGCATATATTTTTTTTATAATATTGATCAAATTTCTTTTGATATTAATTTAGAAAAAAATGGAATTAATTTATTTTTATCATTTTTATTTTGTGTTTTAAGTATTTATCTGAACGCTTATGCATGGAAATATATTGTTAAATGGTTCGGGAAAGAATTTAAAAGTAATAATCTAGTTTCTTTTTATGTTTTAACCAATATTCTTAAATACGTTCCAGGAGGGATTTGGCATTTTGTTGAAAGATTTAATTTTATAAAAAAAATAAGTAATCCCCAGATTGCTTTGTATTCGACACTTATAGAACCTTATTTTATGTTGAGTGGATCTTTTCTCTTGGCATCGTTGGGATTAATTTTCTCACCACTTTATTTTTTTTTAATTTTTCCTTTAGTATTTTTAAATAGAAAATTAATTTATCTTATATTAAAAAGAATAGTGTCTCTTAAGGGAAAAGTATTTGATGTTTTGAGACTTCAAAATTTAAATGACCAATTTGAAGAGAGAATAAATATAACTACTTTTTTCCCTACTAAAGCTTTACTACTTGAAACTGGTTTTGTTTTATCTAAATTTATTGGGTTTTATTTTTGCTTAAATACTTTTTATCCGATTGATATTTTGGACATCATATTTTTATTAGTAATCTTTTCTTTGTCATGGTCTTTAGGATTGGTAGTCCCAACGGCTCCAGGAGGAGTTGGTGTTTTTGAAGCCTGCCTCCTTTTTCTTGTTGGCAGAAATATCCCACAGAATGCAATTCTTGTTGGCTTAATTTATTTTAGAGTTATATCTACATCGGCAGATTTGCTGTTAAGCCTCCCTTTCTTAATTAGAAAACTTTTTAAAAGAATTTAGTTTTTTTTCTCTAAACTTGGTATCAATGTAATTGATGCAATAAGGCCTAGAATCATGATAAAAATAGCAGGTAATATTGCTTCAACCATTCTTTCATCTCCAGCATATTGATATATTCGCACAGATAATGTATCGAAATCGAATGGTCTTAAAATAAATGTTATGGGTAATTCTTTTATCGTATCTACAAAAACTAAAAGTGATCCTACAAAGATTGGTCCTTGAAGCAAAGGCAGATGAATTTTTTTGATGATTCCCAGCCAATTCTCTCCTAAACCAAGTGCAGCTTCATCAAGACTAGGAGAAATCCTCTCAAGACTTGAATCAATAGAACCCTTAGAAATGGTTAGGAATCGGACAAGATAACCCCAAATTAGTAACCAAATAGCAATGAAGTTTAATTTTGAAGAAGAAACGGCTATTAAAGATAAAGCTAAAACTGTCCCTGGTATTGCGTAACCTATCCCCGCAAGGTTTGTTATTATTTCTAGCAATAAGTTTTTATTTGGACGTCTAGCTAAGGAGATTATTAAAGAGAAAAGCATTGTTATTAATGCTGTAAAAAGTCCTAGACTAATAGTCCTAAATGATAGGTTCAATAATTCTAAAGATAACCCTTTATGAATTTGATCGATATTTAGCAGAACCCAAAAAAAAGGAATTATAAAAGAGAAAATTGGAGGGAATAAGGATATGGTTATTGCCAAAAAAGCTCGAGTTTTTTTTAATTCCCATCCTTGAGAATCTTTTGATGCAGGATTGTCACTCCACCTTTTTGACTTTCTTCTCGAGAACTTTTCAAAAATAATTAAAGTGAAAATTATGGACAAGGCTACTAAAGATAATCCAACAGCATTTTTTGGATCACCTTCAATTATCCAATTTTCTGCTATTCCTGTAGAAATACTTGGAATATTTAATAATGCAAATGTACCTAACTCATTCATTACTTCCATACACATTAAACTTATTCCTGTTATAAGTGCTGGCATCGCCATTGGGAAAGCTATTTTAAAGAAGCTCCTCCATGGTCCAACTCCTAATCCCCTACTTGCATTTATTTGATTAACACCAAATTTATTAAAACTTTCATTAGCAAGAATGAATACATATGGATAAGTAGAAATCGAAAGTATTAATACCCCCCACCATAACCCAGTTACTTGATACCCAAAAATACTTCCTAAATCCTGTAAAATTGCTGTTATTAAATATGCTGGGGCAGCTAGTGGAACTAGCTGAAAAATACGAAGAATTTTTCTATACTTAAAATCGCAATTTGAAAGTAACCATCCATTCAAGGTTCCCAAGCCTCCTCCAAATAAACTTGTCAGCGCTAAAACTTTTAAAGTGCCAATTACCTCTTCTCCTCCAGCAATACCTAATGAAAAATCTCCACTTAAAACATATTGAATCCCCTCAATAAGAAAATTGCATATTGGAGTGATTACTACTATCGAAACGATAAACGAAATGGCATAAAGAAGTTTTAATTTGTTTACTGCTTTTTTAAATCCGTTAATAAGTATTTTCAAAAATTAATTAAACCCTAATATGTATACTCTAATCTGTACTAAATCTACATGATGAGAGTTGCTTCTTAATAGTTTGATGATCTAAGTCTTTCCCAATTAATACTATCTTGTTAGATTTTTCTTTTGTCCATTCTTCATCATCTAGAGAAAATCGTTTTCCAGATAGGTGAAAAATGTGTTTTCTTTCACTTTCCATAAACCATAATATTCCTTTCGCCCTAAATACATTTTGTGAGATTTGATTATCTAAGAAATATTGAAACTTCCTTAAGGAAAATGGTTCAAA
>CACBHP010000014.1 GCA_902539115.1 uncultured Prochlorococcus sp.
AGCATCGGCACATTGTGAAATAGTCCAATTTGCTTTTATCCCCCCATCAACCTCAATGTCGACATTTAAGTTTTTTTCGATAATAAAGTTTCTTATCTCTCTTATTTTATTAAGCATTGTTGGTATATAAGCTTGTCCTCCAAAACCTGGATTAACTGTCATAACCAAAACATGATCAACCATATCCATAATGTTTTTGATCATTTCAAAAGGAGTATGAGGGTTTAATGCAACAGAAGGAGATCCTCCTAAATCTCTTATTCTTCCGAGAATTCTATGCAAATGAATATTTGCTTCGGCATGAGCTATTACTACTCCTGGTTCACCATTTGCCCCTTTTGTAGCTTTTACATAAGATTCAAGCATTGTTTCACAGTTGTACTGGCTAACCATTAATTGAGTTTCAAAAGGCACATTGCAATATTTCCTGCATGCAGCAATCATTTCAGGACCAAATGTAAGATTTGGTACGAAATTTCCATCCATTACATCAAATTGAATTCTATCTACCCCAGCTTCCTCGAGCTCTTTCACACATGCCCCCATATTTGCCCAATCTGCTGGTAAAACTGACGGAATTATTTGAATTGGTCTATTAGCACCAGTTAAATTTGCTTGATTTGACTCAGTCATTTAATTTTTAAAATATTTAATAAAGATACTATATTTAGTTGTTTATTCCTAATTTCAAGTCACGGCCTGATAAAGTAACAGCTGTAAAGAGTTAAAAAAAGCTTACTAGCATAATAATTCTCATAAAAAATGGCTTTTTTTATGAGATCATACTCAAAACCTTTTAGAAAATCCTCAAAATTTAATTGTGAATCAAACTTTAATTCAAGAAATTCTCGAAGTTGTCGAGCAAGCTGCTATTGCCTCAGCAAAACTAACAGGACTTGGTCAAAAAGATGAAGCTGATGCTGCAGCTGTCGAAGCAATGAGATTGCGAATGGGCAAAATTGAAATGAAAGGGAAAATTGTTATTGGAGAAGGCGAAAGAGATGAAGCACCTATGCTTTATATAGGTGAAGAGGTTGGTAGTGGAAGTGGCCCAGGGGTTGACTTTGCAGTAGATCCTTGTGAAGGAACTAATCTTTGTGCGAATAATCAAAGAGGTTCTATGGCGGTTTTAGCTGCTTCTGATACGGGCGGCCTTTTCAATGCTCCTGATTTTTACATGAACAAATTAGCAGCGCCTCCTGCGGCCAAAGGTAAAGTAGATATTAGAAATTCAGCTACTGAAAACTTGAAGATACTAAGTGATTGCTTGGGTCTTTCTATTGATGAGCTTACTGTTGTTGTAATGGATAGAACTAGGCACAAAGATTTAATTAAAGAGATTCGATGTTGTGGTGCAAAAGTACAACCGATTTCTGATGGTGATGTTCAAGCTGCGATTGCATGTGGTTTTGCAGGAACTGGAACACATTGCTTGATGGGTATAGGTGCAGCTCCTGAGGGTGTTATTTCAGCCGCTGCAATGAGAGCTCTAGGCGGACACTTTCAAGGACAATTAGTTTATGATCCAGCAATCGCTCAAACTTCTGAATGGGCTGATTACACAAAAGAAGGAAATATAAAACGTCTTAATGAAATGGGCATAACCGATATAGATAAAATCTACGAAGCTAATGAATTGGCATCGGGGGAAAATGTTGTTTTCGCTGGAAGTGGAATAACTGATGGGTTACTATTTGACGGAGTTAAATTTGAAAGGGATTGTGTTAGAACAAGTAGTTTAGTTATAAGTACATTAGATAGTACTGCAAGGTTCACAAATACTGTCCATATAAAAGATGGTGCTAAGAGTATCAGCCTTTAAAAATTCATTGTTGATATTATGCATATTGTTGTCGTCGGACTGAGTCATCGCACGGCACCTGTTGAAGTGCGTGAGAAGTTAAGTATTCCTGACCAATCCATAACAGAATCATTGAAAGCATTAAAAACCTTCTCTGATGTATTAGAGGTGTCAATCTTAAGTACTTGTAATAGGTTGGAAATATATGCACTAGTAAAGGATAAAAATACTGGAATTTCATCTATAAAAGAATTTATATCAGAATATTCTGGAATTATTTTTGAAGATTTAAATCCACATCTTTTTTGCTTTAGACAGGAAGAAGCAGTTTTGCATTTGATGAAAGTCTCGGCAGGACTCGATAGCCTTGTTTTAGGGGAAGGACAAATCCTTTCGCAGGTAAAAAAAATGATGAGATTAGGTCAAGAGAATCAATCTACTGGACCAATTCTTAATAGATTATTAACTCAATCAGTAAGTACAGGTAAAAAAGTAAGATCTGAAACAAATTTAGGAACTGGAGCCGTATCGATTAGTTCAGCAGCGGTAGAACTTGCCCAATTAAAAATTGGACAAGAAAAGGGTTTTGATACTCTTGTAAGTTTGGAATCAGAGAAAGTTCTTGTTGTTGGCGCCGGACGAATGAGTAGGCTTTTAATAACTCATTTAAAATCAAAAGGATGTCATAAACTTATTCTTTTAAATAGGAATATTGATAGAGCATTAAATCTTGCTCAAGACTTCCCTGATTTAGAGATTGTTTGTAGAGGGTTAAACGAATTAGAAGAAAACATATCCCTATCTTCCGTTGTTTTTACCAGTACTGCTTCTGAAGAGCCAATTATTGATCTCGCAAAAATTGAAAAATTAAATTTGAGTAATAGACTTAAATTTATTGATATTGGTGTACCCAGAAATATATCTAATGATGTTAAACAACATGAATTTGTAAAATCATTTGATGTTGATGACTTACAAGAGGTAGTTTCAAGAAATCAAGAATTTAGACAGAAAATAGCAAAGGAAGCGGAATCTTTAGTAGAAGAAGAAAGGATCATTTTTCTAGAATGGTGGGCAAGTTTAGAGGCGGTTCCAGTTATTAATAAACTTAGATCAGATTTGGAGTTAATTAGAAAAGAGGAATTGCAAAAAGCACTTAGTAGGATGGGACCAGATTTTTCGGCTCGAGAAAGAAAAGTTGTGGAAGCGCTTACTAAAGGAATTATCAATAAAATTCTTCACACGCCTGTTACCAAGTTGAGAAGTCCTCAATCAAGAGAAGAAAGACAAGTTTCTTTGAAAATCATTGAAAAATTGTTTTCTTTAGTAGAAGAGGACAAAAATAACTAATTTTTCTCAATTTATATTAAGTTTTTCTAGTGATTTATCGAAATACCTTCGTAAACTGACCATTAGTATTTCTAAATATGCCCATAATCAGTTACTTTAAGAAGTTGTATATCTACCTCCATTAGATTTAATGAAGCGTGTGTTGGCCATAATCCTCGGAGGAGGAAAAGGTTCTAGACTTTACCCTTTAACAAAAATGAGGGCTAAACCTGCTGTGCCGTTGGCAGGTAAGTATCGTTTAATAGATATCCCAATAAGTAATTGTATAAATTCAGGCGTTGAAAAAATGTATGTATTGACCCAGTTCAATAGTGCATCTCTAAATAGACATATAGGAAGAACTTATAATTTGAATGGCCCTTTCGGCCAAGGATTTGTGGAGGTTTTAGCCGCGCAACAGACTCCTGATAGTCCCAAATGGTTTGAAGGTACTGCTGATGCTGTAAGAAAATACCAATGGTTATTTCAAGAGTGGGATGTTGATGAATATTTAATATTGTCAGGGGATCAACTGTACAGAATGGACTACAGTTTATTTGTTCAACATCATAGAGATAATGATGCTGATTTAACTGTTGCAGCTTTGCCTGTTGATGAAGCTCAAGCAGAGGGTTTTGGTCTCATGAGAACAGATGATGTAGGAAATATAAAAGAATTTAGTGAAAAGCCCACAGGAGAGAAGTTGAAGGCAATGGCAGTAGATACTTCAAAATTTGGATTAAGTAAAGATTCAGCTACAGAAAAACCTTATCTAGCCTCTATGGGTATTTACGTTTTTAGCAGAAATACTCTTTTCAATCTTTTAAATAAATTTCCTAGTTATACGGATTTTGGTAAGGATATAATTCCTGAATCCCTAAAAAGGGGCGATACTCTTAAAAGTTATGTATTCGATGATTACTGGGAAGATATCGGTACCATTGGGGCATTCTTTGAGTCAAACCTTGCCTTGACTGAGCAACCAAAACCTCCATTTAGTTTTTATGATGAAAAATTTCCAATTTATACAAGACCAAGATTTCTTCCCCCTTCTAAACTAGTAGATGCTCAAATTACTGATTCAATAGTTTGTGAAGGTACAATCTTGAAGTCATGTAGTATTTTGCATTGTGTTTTAGGTGTAAGAAGTAGGATTGAGAGTGATTCGGTTCTTGAGGACACTCTTGTTATGGGTGCCGATTTCTTTGAATCACCTGAAGAGAGGATTGAATTAAGAAAAGGAGGAGGAACACCTCTTGGAGTAGGGGAAGGAACTACTGTAAAAAGAGCAATTCTTGATAAGAATACAAGAATTGGTGATAATGTCGTGATCATTAACAAAGATCGAGTAGAAGAAGCAGATAAGGCAGATTTAGGCTTTTATATCAGAAATGGAATTGTTGTAGTTGTTAAAAATGCAACTATTGCAAACGGAACTATTATTTAAATCTTTTCGATCATTTTTCGCTGACATAAGTATTTTTTTTGAGCAATTTTGTTGAGTTGCAGGCACACTATATTTATCGAGTTTTTTTAATTTTTTATGTCCAAGGCACATTTTGGTTTAATAGGTCTTGGTGTTATGGGCGAAAATTTAGTTCTTAACGCAGAGAGAAATGGATTTTCTAGTGTAGTTTTTAATAGGACTTACTCAAAAACTGAAGAATTTTTGCAAGGTCGTGGCCTTGGCAAGAATATAGAGGGAGCCGAAACTCTTCAAGAATTTGTTAATAAGCTAGAGAGACCTAGAAGAATTCTAATGATGGTAAAAGCTGGACCCGCAACTGATGCTGTTATAGACAATATTTCTGGATATCTCGAGGAAGGAGATTTATTAATAGATGGAGGTAATTCTCAATTTAAAGATACAGAAAGAAGGGTAAATACTCTTGAAAGTAAAAGTTTTGGATACATTGGAATGGGAGTCTCAGGTGGTGCCAAAGGAGCTCTAGAAGGGCCAAGTATGATGCCAGGCGGTACTAAGGCTTCATATGATGCAATAGAAAGCTTATTAACAAAAATGGCTGCAAAAGTTGAAGACGGACCATGTGTTGCATATGTTGGACCAGGAGGCTCAGGTCATTTTGTAAAGACTGTTCATAACGGAATTGAATATGGAATTGAACAAATACTGGCAGAAGCTTATGACCTTATGAAGAGAGTCAAAGGTATGAATGGAGAGCAGATGTCAGAGGTATTTGGTATTTGGAATAAGACTGATGAATTAGCTTCTTATCTTGTTGAGATAACAGAGATTTGTCTAAATACAAAAGATGAGATAACTGGAGATGATGTCGTCGAAAAAATATTAGATAAAGCTGGCCAGAAAGGTACTGGGTTATGGACTGTTGTAAGTGCTTTAGAACTAGGTGTATCAGTCCCAACAATTTATGCATCTTTAAATGCAAGAGTAATGAGTTCTTTAAAAGAGCAACGTAGTGAGATTGAAAAAACTATTCCATCTAAAGAGATAGATGATTTTGATTTAGGAAATATATCAAATGGAATGAAACCTTTATTTGATGCTGTAGTCCTTGCCACAATTGCTAGCTATGCCCAAGGTATGGATATTTTAAGAGAAGCATCTGCAGTATATAACTATGGTTTGAATATGCCGTCAATTGCTCAAATATGGAAAGGTGGTTGTATAATTAGATCAAAATTATTAAGTAAAATTCAAGATGCTTATAACAAAGATCCTAATCTAAAAAATTTAATTTTTGATGATTGGTTCAATATTGAAATCGCGACAAGATTAGATAACTTAGCTAAAGTTGTTTCTTTATCCACAAATGCAGGTATACCAGTACCATGCCTATCAAGTACTTTAGATTATTTGAATAGTTACAGAACCAATAGACTTCCTCAGAATCTTGTTCAGGCAATGAGAGACTGTTTTGGATCTCATACATATGAAAGAATTGATAAGGAAGGTAGTTTTCATACTGAATGGATGAAATGATTGAAAAGGTCAAAAATGGATACACCGTAAATATATACAAAGACAAGTTAGAACTATCAACAGCTGTTTTTAAGTTTATTGAAAGTCATATTATTCATACTTTAAAAAAGAAAGACAGGTTTAAATTTTGTGTAAGTGGTGGTTCAACCCCTAAGTCTGTGTATCAACTGCTTTCTAAAAGTAATCTTAAATGGGATTTTGTTGATGTTTTTTTAGGAGATGAAAGATGTGTTAATCCAAATTCAGAATTAAGTAACTCGTTAATGTTGAAAAATTCTTTGTTAACTAATTTTGGATCTAAAGCTTATTTTTATGAAATTTTTAATGAAGTAAACGCTGATGATGAAGCTACAAAAAATCAATTTATTTCTAAATTATTAGAAAAATGTGGATCAAAACTTCCCTTATTTGATTTAACTTTATTAGGTCTTGGAGACGATGGTCATACAGCTTCACTATTTCCTTATCAAAAAAATAATAATGTAGATGATTTTGTGATTTTTAACGAAGGCAAAGGATTAAAAAGAATTTCATTAACTCCAAAGGTCCTTTCGGCCTCATTAAAGATAGTATTTTTGGTTAGTGGAGCCAATAAAAGAATTGCTCTTGAGAGGTTATTAGATGAAAAAGAGCCACCAGATAGAACACCATCAAAATTAATAAAGTCTATTAATCAAATTTCAATATTTTGTGATGAGGAATCAGCAAAAGAATTAGAAATTTAGTTAAAGTCTATAAATTATTTAAATTATGTAATGAGTAAGATAAGATTTTTATTCCAAAAAAAGGAGTTTAATGGTTGGAAAACATTAAATGATACTGTAATGGGCGGATCAAGTTCAGCTTTTTGTGAAATTTCAAATTCTGGTTTGTTATTAAAGGGTAATATTGTCGAGAAAGCAGGAGGATTTGTTAGTTGTAGATCGCCTATTTATAAACCCACTTTAAACGTATCTGAATATTCATCCTTCGAATTAAATATTGATGGACAAGGAAGAACTTTTAAATTTGCTATCGCTTGTGAAGATGATCTCCTTGGACTAACCGAATTTATTCCTGGTGGTCTTAGATGGATTAAATCATTCCCAACAAAAAAATTCGGAACAACAAATGTTCAAATTCCGTTTAGTGAGCTAAAACCTTCAGTAAGAGCTAATAAGGTACGGTTCCCATTTAAATTCAAGCCTTCTAAAATTAAAAGATTGCAACTACTACACTCTAAGTTTGGTGATGATGGATTACTTAATAATGAGTTTAAACAGGGTTCCATAAAAGTTCTAATTAAATCAATTAGTGTTATTTGAAAATCCATCTAAAAATATAGAGGGCTTAATCGCTAAGTCAGCAGATATAACAAATAAACCTTTTGTGCATTCTGTTGTAAAAATAAATGGTGAATATGAAATAGAAGAAGAAGATATTGATTTGACTGTTAATATCTTATGTCGAGATAAAGAAGGTAAAAGATTAGAAATTTACGATCTTGAATTAGAACTTTTTAAATCAAATAAAGAGTTAGTTTTAGTTATCTCTAAGCTTAATTTCCCTGATGAACCAATATTGTGGTGTGGAGTTAAAACATTGTGGATGAACAGCAATAATGGAAAAAAATGCAACTCACCAAAATACAGCACTAGATTGGAAAACTTAGCAAATAGGATAAAAAGCTTTATTGATTAAGAAAATAAACTTTGAGCTGATCTATAAATCAGTAACAGCCCCTAAACTTGATGTACTTACGATTTTCGAATATTTTGAAAGTATCCCTCTTTTATATTTTGGTGTAGGTTTTACCCAATCTTTTTTTCTTTTATCTAATTCTTCGTCAGATAAATCAACTTCAATTAGTTGCTTTACTGCATCTACTGTAATTAAATCACCTTGTTTTATTAGAGCAATATTTCCGCCAATAGCAGCCTCTGGGGCTATATGACCCACAACCAGACCATAAGTACCCCCGCTAAATCTGCCATCGGTAATTAAAGCTACCTTTTCTCCAAGGCCTTGACCAACAATTGCAGATGTTGGAGCTAACATCTCTCTCATACCTGGTCCTCCTACAGGCCCTTCGTTTCTTATAACAACAACATCACCAGCTTTGATATCATTATTCAGTATCGATTTTAAACAATCCTCTTCACTTTCAAAAATCTTTGCTGGACCTGTTAATACAGGGTTTTTTACTCCGCTAATTTTGGCTACGGAACCTTCGCTCGCTAAGTTACCTTTTAAAATCGCTAGGTGACCTTTTTTATAAAGAGGGTCATCTATCTCTCTTATGACATTTTGATTTGTTGGAGGTTTATCTGGAATATTCTGTAAGTATTCTGAGATGGTTTTCCCTTCAATGTTTTTGCAATCGCCATGAATTAATCCTGCATTTAAAAGTATTTTCATTACTTGTGGTATCCCACCTGCATTATGAAGATCCACTGTCACGTATTTACCACTCGGTTTAAGGTCACAAATAACGGGTACTTTTTGTCTGATTCTCTCAAAATCATTAATGTTGATATCTATTCCTGCAGTATTTGCAATGGCTAAGATGTGTAATACCGCATTTGTTGATCCGCCAATTGCCATAATTACTGATATTGCATTTTCAAATGCTTTCTTAGTCATTAGGTCTAGAGGTCTTATATCTTTTTCTATTGCAGAGACTAATATCTCAGCACTTTTATCTGCACTTAGTTCTTTTTCAAGATCTTCAGCAGCCATAGTGGAACTGTGAGGAAGACTTAACCCTAATACTTCAATAACTGCAGACATTGTATTAGCTGTAAACATCCCTCCACAGCTACCAGCACCAGGAATACAATTTTTCTCAACTTGGATAAGCCTTTCTTCATTAATTTTGCCTGATGTTAATTGTCCAACAGCTTCAAATGCACTAACAACAGTAAGATCTTCTCCATGCAACTTTCCAGGTTTTATTGTCCCTCCATAAATGAAAATTGATGGAATATTCATTCTAGCAATCGCTATCATGGCACCTGGCATATTTTTGTCACATCCACCTATAGCAAGCACGCCATCCATACTCTGAGCATTGCATGCTGTTTCAATTGAATCAGCAATAACTTCTCTTGAAACTAGGGAATATTTCATGCCCTCTGTTCCCATAGAAATGCCATCACTTACTGTTATAGTTCCAAACATCTGAGGCATCCCACCTGATCTTTTTATTGACTCTTCAGCTTTGAGAGCTAACTTATTTAAACCTATATTGCATGGTGTTATAGTGCTGTATCCATTTGCAACTCCAATTATAGGTTTATTAAAATCTTCATCATTAAATCCAACAGCTCTTAACATCGATCTGTTAGGGGATCTTTGCACACCTTGGGTTATTGCAGATGATCTGAGTTTATTCATGTTATTTGAGAACCTTTTTTATTCTATTGCCCCAACTCTTCAAGTTGCTTCCTCACATCAGCAATTGCAGAATTGAGTTGCTCAACTTTTTTCTCCAGTTTCTCTCCTTCAACCTCATTTATATTTTCATTTGAGTCAATCGCTTCAGAGCCGTCTTGAATTCTGGAGGAATACATCATTGCTTTTTGTTTTTTTTCCTCCTTTCTTTTGTCTGCTTCAGATATTAACCACCAAGCTAGACCTGCTGCTCCAATAAAAGCACCGCTTATTAATGATAAAAGATTATTTGAAGACGAATCTCTGTATTCAGACATTGGTGAAATATTTACTCATACTATTATATATTAGTTCTTATCTTGAAATATAGTACTTAAACGCGATAAAGGATTCCCAATACCCGGTACTAATAATTGTGTTTTTTCGTGTTCCTTATCTATGCAAGAAGTGTAGATTACCTGATTAGGAAATAATTTCGCAATTTCATTTAACCCTTTATTTGAGCAAATAGCAGTTATTAAAAGAATCCTATTTGAATCAACACCTAATTCCTTTAATTTGATTAAAGTTTCTAATGTTGCTGATTTTGTCGTTATTTGGTCTGAATAAAATATAACTCCTTCATTTGAGTCAATACTCTTAGGTAGTTCTCCCAATGAAAGTTTCGAATTAGGAATTACTTCTTTAGATCCAAACCAAAGAGATAACCCTTCGGGCAACATTGCGAATACTTTTATTGGATAATCATTATTAATAAAAAATCCATCTGCGTCCCCATTATCAGTATTTACTATTTCTTTTTTATATGGCAACCAATTACGTAATGCTTCATATGTAAGCCATTTACCTAATTGTTCATATCCAGTTGAGTACAAAATATTTGGAGTATTTTTTTCTCGCAATATTGAAAGCCAATGTTTTATTAATGGATGAGGAGGAACAATAACCTTTAGTGACATTGCCATATATTTTCCTTTAAGATACTCTTACAAACTTTAAATACTTAAGTTCTAAAATACAGTCTTATTATGATTAAATCAATTGTTTTCCCCTCACTAAAAAATACATTAATTACTTTGTTATTCGTTGGGATTTTATTTTTTAATTCTGTAAATTCTGCATGGGCAAAAAGACCTCCTGAGATTAGAAACCAACAAGACCTTAATTTAGAGCCAGATATGCATGGTCAAGATTTAAGCGGTAACGAATACGTTAAGTTTGATTTGAATGGGTTTAATTTCAGTGGTAGTAATTTAGAAGGCGCGGTATTTAATAATAGTAAATTGCAAAACTCAAAGTTTACTGGAGCCAATTTAAGAGATGCACTAGCTTATGCAACAGACTTTACAGATGCAGATCTTTCGGATGTTAATTTTACAAATGCTTTATTAATGGAGAGTAATTTTGAGGGAGCAAAAATAGACGGTGCAGATTTTACTGATGCTGTTCTTAGTCGTACACAACAAAAACAATTATGTGCGATTGCTAATGGCACAAATAGTTCTACAGGAGAGAGTACAGAATATAGTCTAGGTTGTTAATCATTAAAGATGAAAAAAAAAATACCAGTAATAGTTGTTTCAGGTTTTCTTGGTTCAGGTAAAACAACTTTTCTTAGATATTTGTTAAAGGAGAGTAATAAAAAATTCGGTTTAATAATCAATGAATTTGGTGATGTTGGAATTGATGGTAATTTGATTAAAAGTTGCGATAGATGTTATGAAACTGAAGAAGAATGCGTAATCGAATTAAATAATGGGTGTTTATGTTGTACTGTTCAAGATGATTTTGTTCCATCAATAAAAGCGCTTCTCGAATTTAATCCTCCTATTGAATCAATAATTATCGAAACAAGTGGCTTGGCACTACCAATTCCCTTAATTCAAGCACTTAACTGGCCTGAAATTAGGTCTTCCATATACCTTGATGTTGTAGTTGGTATCGTTAATGGAGATTCAATGTTTAATGGTTCACCAATTAATGATCTAGATAAAATAACAAAACAGTATAATGATACAGAGAAAATTGATCACAAAACCAATATTGAAGAACTTTTTGAGGAGCAACTTGAAGTCTCTGATATTGTTTTAGTCTCTAGATCAGATATCTTAAATGATAATCAGTTTGATGTTGTAAAAAATAAAATCCAGGGAAGTCTAAACTCATCTACACCAATCCTTAAATCCAAGAATGGCAAAATTGATTTAAATTATCTATTTGATTTTAATTTTAAAAAAGAGACTTATAAAGAATTTTTAAAGGAAGAACATGATCATAATCATGTTGAGCTTGTATCAGATTCAATTAAATTAAATTATTTCCTTGAAAAAAATGACTTTGAAAAAGAGATGTCAAAAATCTTGGATGAATTAAACATTCTTCGAATAAAAGGACGTATTTGGATACCAAACAAATCATTACCTTTACAAATACAAATAGTGGGAAAAAAAATTAATACTTGGTTTGAAGAAGCTCCAGACAATTGTTGGATACCAAATGATAATGCTGGTCTTGAATTAGTAATAATTTCCTTTGATGTAAAATCGATAAAAATTTTGAATAAAAAAATTAAAGAGAAATTTAAGATTTTAAGTGAGCCAAAAATAGCAATTTGACTTTAAAGTTAGCTGTCGGGATACTTACTACAGTAGAAAGTCCTAAATGGAAAACCCAAAAATTGCTTTAAAACAAATAATCTCTGACGATGTAATATCAATTGATAAAATCAAATGCTCCAAATGCGGTGGGGCAGGAAATTTTAAAACACCTGAAAATTCAAGAAGAACTTGCTTAGTTTGTTTTGGTAAAGGCTACATAGACATTTAAAAATTTAGAAAACCTTGAGGTAAAAATATTTGTTTATTAATCAATAGTACTTTTTATAAGAAATTAAACTAATCTTCTAGTAGAAATTATTTTTTAATTGGACCAATTTGCTGTAAAAGTTTTTGTAAGGCTAAGACCTTCGGTTTTAGATCCAGCAGGGGAAGCTACCAAATCTGCTTCTATAAAACTTGGAGCCGAGGGAATAAAATCATTACGTATAGGAAAAATGATTGAAGTAAAAATAGAGGGTAATGCTGAAAACGAAGTAAGAGAAAAAATTGATTTATTGTGTGATAGGTTATTCGCAAATACCGTTATTGAAGATTATGAGTATTCACTAGAAAAATTATAAGATGGATAATTTTATTGTAGGAGTTGTTGTCTTCCCTGGTTCTAATTGTGATCGTGATGTTTCATGGGCACTGGAAGGTTGTTTAGACATAAGAACAAAATACTTGTGGCATGAGTCTTCAGATTTAAGTGATGTAGATGCAATAGTTTTACCTGGAGGATTTAGCTATGGTGATTATTTAAGATGCGGCGCAATTGCTAGATTCTCTCCATTAATAAATGCCTTGGATGAGTTTGTTAAAAGCGGAAAAAGAGTTTTAGGAATTTGTAACGGGTTTCAAATTTTGACAGAATCAGGCTTTTTGCCAGGTGCCCTTACTGCAAATAAAGACCTTAATTTCATCTGTGATGATGTTGAACTTGATATTGTTTCTTCAAAAGGAGGTTGGTTTAATAATGGAGGTGAAAAACAAACTATTAAGTTGCCAATAGCGCATGGGGAAGGAAGATATCATTGTGATTCTGATACTTTAAAAAAACTTGTAGATAATGAATTGATCGCTTTGAGATATAAAAATAATCCTAATGGATCCTCATTCGATATCGCAGGAATAACTAATGAAAAGGGAAATGTTCTAGGTTTAATGCCTCATCCTGAGCGTGCATGTGAAGAGACAATTGGTGGGACTGATGGTCTCTTTACATTAAAATCATTAATATTGAAATAAAAAAGACCCCCAATTTTGGAGGTCTTTTTTGTTTGATTCCCCTATTAATTACACAGTAGCTTTTACTTTGGGATCTAAATCACCTTTAGCGTAAAGATCAGCAAAGTAATTGGTGCTGTTTTGCTTGATCTTACTTGCTTGACCTTCACACCAGAACTGCTTGTATCTGTCAAGACAAACTTGCTTCATGTATTTTCTAGCAGGTTTATTGAAATGTCTTGGGTCAAAGTTTGCCTTGTCAGCAAATGCTGCCTCTCTTACCGCAGCAGTGAAAGCAAGTCTGTTATCGGTATCAATGTTGACTTTCCTAACTCCATTTCTTATTCCCTCTTGAATTTCTTCAACAGGAACACCGTATGTTTGAGGGATTTCACCACCATATTTGTTAATGATATCTAACCATTCCTGAGGCACTGAACTAGATCCATGCATTACAAGATGTGTATTTGGAAGTGCTTTATGGATTTCAGCAATTCTGCTTATTGCAAGAACTTCTCCTGTAGGCTTCCTTGTGAATTTATATGCACCATGACTTGTACCTATTGCAATTGCTAATGCATCAACTTTTGTTTTAGCAACAAAATCTGCCGCTTCTTTAGGATCAGTCAAAAGCATGTCTGTAGAAAGTTCACCTTCAAATCCATGACCATCTTCTGCCTCACCTTTTCCAGTTTCTAATGAACCTAAGCAACCCAACTCTCCTTCAACACTAACTCCAACTGAATGAGCAAAATCTACTACTTTTTTAGTAACTGCAACGTTATATTCGTAACTAGCGGGTGTTTTTGCATCCGCTTCAAGAGAACCATCCATCATTACTGATGTGAAACCATTTATTGCTGCTGAATAGCATGTTGATGGCTCATTGCCATGGTCTTGGTGCATTACTACTGGAATATTAGGATATGTTTCTGTAGCGGCAAGTATTAGATGACGTAGGAAAATTTCTCCTGCATAATTTCTTGCCCCTCTTGAAGCTTGGAGGATTACAGGACTATCAGTTTCATATGCTGCTTCCATGATTGCTTGAACTTGCTCAAGGTTATTAACATTGAAAGCTGGAATACCGTAACCATTCTCAGCAGCGTGATCTAAAAGTAATCTTAGTGGAACGAGGGCCATAATTAAAATAAGTTAAATGCTATATAAAGCATATGTTTCCGAGAGTTTAGTATAAATAGGTATCAAATGTCACGTCATTAGATATACAAAATACTAAATTAAAGAAACTAATTTTATGACCCAGAGTATATTTTTAGAATTTTTTAGTTAGTAAGTGTAGCCCGCTACAAACAATTGCTCATCAGATGAAGGTTGAGATCCTGCTACATAGCTACCTTTTGAAGCTTCAGAGTTTGCTTGAGCTCTTGCTATTAATGCTTTTTGACCTCCTGCAACGTCGTTTCCTTTCCAGGCCTTTAAGCATGAGTGCTGTAATGCTCTTCCATAGGAGAATGAAACATTCCATAAACCTTTCCTGTAAAGAGTGTTCATATTATTTAAATAAACAGAAGCAGCTTCTTCGCTTAACCCTCCTGATAAGAAAACTATTCCAGGAACAGATGCAGGAACGCATCTTTCCATGGTTCTGATTGTCATTTCAGCAACTTTCATAGGATCAGCTTTTGTTGGACAATCTGCTCCATTAACAGTCATAGAAGGTTTTAGTAGAGTGCCTTCTAGAAAAACTCCATTTGCTTGACAGGCAATATAAACCTGCTTTATTACCTCTTCTTGAACTTCAGCAGTTTTTTCAATATTATGTTCGCCGTCCATTAAGATTTCAGGTTCAATAATTGGTACCAACCCAGATTCTTGAACTGATCTTGCATACCTTGCTAATCCCCAAGCATTCTCTTGAATTGATAGTTTTGAAGGGCAACCATCTTTTGTAATTTGCAGAACTGCTCTCCACTTTGCAAATCTGGCACCTTGTTCATAATATTTTGCTGCTCTTTCAACTAACCCATCTAAGCCAGAGCAAAAAGTTTCTACATCTCCTCCTCCTGGAAGTGGATTTAGACCTTTATCGACCTTTATACCTGGAATAATACCTAAATCATTTAGTTTCTTAACCATTGACTCACCATCTTGGTGATTCTGATAAAGAGTTTCTTCGAAGAGGATTGCTCCACTTATATATTTGCCAAGACCTTCTGTAGTAAAAAGCATTCCTCTATATGCCTTCCTATTGTCTTCAGTATTCTCAACGCTTATTCCAGCAAGTCTTTTACCTACTGTTTTAGTGGATTCATCTACCGCTAATATCCCTTTTCCTTTAGAAGCTAGTAATTGAGCATTTTCTTTAAGCTCATTTTTGTAATAATTTAAAGCCATTCTTTAATAATTCAGTTCAATTGATTTTTCCAGAATATGAAAAAAAAATAAAATCAATCCAATACTTTATCGGGTGATAATTGCTACTTATAAATGTATAGTCCTAAATTTTGATACCTAATCCACTTTTCGAGGATTCTCTTATGGCTTCGCAAACTTTATGACTAGCAAGTCCCTCACATAAGCCTGGGATTACAGGTGTCTTATTAATTATACTCTGAGCCCATAAATTTTGAATTCTCAAAACTGGAGCTATTCTTCCATCAGTCCATGTTTTTTTAAAATTAAAACTTGAATCTGCAGCTAGAGTTTGTATTTTATTTTCGTTGTTTGAATATTTCAAATTAAAACCATGTACATAATCTTTTTGGTTTTCGCTTTTAAGAATAAGTGAACCTTTGCTTCCATATATTTCTAAACTAAATCCTCTACCATTTTTAGAAATCGATGATAAAGATACCTGACATGGAATAAGATTTGAGCTGTAGTTTGATATTTCTATATTCGCAAAACATACATCTTCACTAGTAACATCATATAAATCAGATGAATTAGGTAAAGGTCTTTTTTTTATTGATGTTGCTAACTTGCCAGACACGTTTATTGCTTCGCCAAAAAACCAATTCAAAATATCGAATGCATGGGTACCTAAGGCACCAATAACTCCTCCACCTTTTTCTTCCAATGAATACCAATTCCAGGATCTTTTGGGGTCGGATCTACTGCCCATTAACCAATCTAATTTGACTAAATATATATCTCCTAAGATATTTTCATCAATAAGTTTTTTTGTCTGAAGGAAAAGAGGTACTGCTCTATATTCAAAATCAACACATACGCTTAAATTATTAATCAAAGATATTCTCAGAAGCTCTTCAATTTCATAGGAGGATATTGAAACGGGTTTTTCTAGAAGCAAATTTTTATTATTCTCAAGAGCTTGTTTTGCTAATTTAAATCTTGATTCAGGAGGGGTAGCAATTATAATTCCATCAATTTTTGGAGATTTAACTAATTCTTCCCAATTATGAAAGAACTCTAATCCAGTTTCTTTTTCTAGTATCGATTTTTGATTAGTCTTATAATGATAAATAGCTACAGGAGTTAAATATTCAGACTTTTTTAATGCCTCTAAATGGACTTTTTTCCCAAACCCTAATCCAGCTATTGCTATTTTTAATTTTTTATTTTTAGTATTCATTTTTATCTATTAATAAACTCTGAACAACTATTTTCAATAACAACATCTATTAGTTCATCATTATTAGAAGTTCGCCATTTTGAATTAAATTGCGGGATTCCATTTACTGAAGTATCTTTGAACTTTTTTTCATCGCAATTAATTCTCATTACATAAAGTGATAACTCTCCATCATCATCAGGATTAGTTGGATTTTTAAAGAACTTTGTTAAAACACTTATTTCATTATTTGGAAGCTGCTTAATACTCCCTTTATCAAGCCATTCTTTCCCTTCATTATTCTCTTTTAGTAGGACCCAGTCAACATTTCCTATTCCATAAGAATATGGAGCAAAATTTAAAATAAAAAATAAAAGGCTTAAAGAAAAATAAAAGAAATTTGAAATAATTCTCATATTATATATTTGCTTTTGCAAGTTCTTTTACACCATGAATTTTTAAAATTTTAGTCAGAGTACCCTTGAGATCTTTCCTTTTAACTATCACATCAACAAAACCATGCTCAAGCAGATATTCAGCTGTTTGAAAATTATCGGGCAATTTTTCTCTTAATGTTTGTTCTATAACCCTTCTTCCAGCAAATCCAATAAGAGCTTTAGGTTCCGCCAAAATTAAATCACCTAACATTGCAAAGCTTGCTGTTACCCCCCCAGTTGTTGGATGAGTTAATAAGGGCATATAAAGAAGATTTTTTTCTTTATGTTTTTTTAGTGCTCCAGATATTTTTGCCATTTGCATGAGACTTAACATGCCTTCTTGCATCCTTGCTCCACCTGATGCGCAAACAATAAGAATTGGAAAATTTTCTAGAGTAGCTCTTTCAATTATCCTTGTAATTTTTTCACCAACTACTGAACCCATGGATCCTCCCATAAATCTAAAATCCATAACAGCTAATGCTAAAGGCATTGAATTTACAGAACAGATACCTGTTACGACTCCATCTCTTAAACCAGTGCCGGCTTGACTTTCTTTAATTCGATCAGCATATGACCTTCTATCTTTAAAACCTAAAGGATCTGTAGGACTTAGTGAACTATCAAACTCTTCGAATGAATTTTTGTCAGCAATTATATTTATCCTTTCATCACTATTTATCCTATTGTGGTGTCCACAATTACTACAAACATTGTAATTTGAAATTAGGTCTTTTCTATAGGCTACTTGCGAACATTCTGAACATTTAACCCACAAACCATCTCCCTCATCAGTATCTTGAGAAACTTTCCCAACAAATTGATCTTTACGCCTTGCGGCAAACCAGTCGATTAATGACACAACGTTTCCTGTTTTTTCTATTTAAATCTAAATAAGGTACTTTTATCAAGAAAGATATATAAAAATTTGAGATCCTCTAGATTAAAAATTCCTCAAAGTAAAAAATAAAGTGATTTGAGTTGATAATTGAAAATTAATTATTATTTATTTTTCTCCTCAATCATTTTATGAATTATTGGAGTGAGTATTAATTCCATAGCGAAACCCATTTTTCCACCATTTACAACGATACTTGTTGGACTTGACATAAATGAATCGTTAATCATTCCAAGCAAGTATTGAAAATCAATACCCCATTTCTCTCTTGCCCCTTTTCTGAAATGTATGATCACAAAGCTCTCATCTGGAGTTGGAATATTCCTGCATATGAAAGGATTAGAAGTGTCAATTGTGGGAATTCTTTGGAAATTAATATCGGTTTTGCTGAATTGTGGGCAAATGTGATTTATATAATCAGGCATTCTTCTCAATATAGTATCCACAATGGTTTCCGCTGAATAACCTCTTTCTGCGTTATCTCTATGGATTTTTTGAATCCACTCTAAATTTGTTATCGGAACAACACCAACAAGTAAATCAGCATAAGATGCCACATTGTATCCATCACCTTCTACGCCGCCATGCAAACCTTCATAAAAAAGAACGTCTGTTCCCTCAGGAATATCTTCCCATGGAGTAAATTGTCCAGGTTCCAAGGATGTCCCAAGTCTTGTATTATGCTCTTCTGCTTCTTCAATACTATGTAGATAATATCTTTTCTTTCCTCCTCCAGTTTCACCATAGATTTTAAAAAGATCCTCTAGCTTGTCAAAAAGATTAGCCTCTGGACCAAAATGAGAGAAATTTTTACCTTTTGAAAGAGCGTCCGCCATAGCTTTTTTCATAGGCATTCTTTCAAATCTGTGGTAACTATCACCCTCTACAACTGCGGGAACAATATCTTCTCTGGCAAAAATATGCTCAAAGGCTCTTTTTACTGTACTTGTTCCTGCTCCTGAAGATCCTGTTACAGCGACAACTGGATGACGTTTTGACATTTTTTAAAAACAATATCTATTGATTCTGACAGGTCATATGCCAACTTTAAGTTTTACTTAAAAATATTTTTTTATTTATTAATTTTTTTTTAAATTTCATCCATTATTTTATCTCCGATTTCACTGCAAGATAAAACTTCAGAAGACCCATCAGTTAAATCTGCTGTTCTAAATCCTTTTGATAAAACTTTATCAATGGCAGTTTCTAAATTTTCTGCAGCTTCTTCTTCATTTAATCCAATTTTTAACATCATCGAAGCAGATAAAAGCATTGCTATAGGATTCGCTATGTTTTTACCAGCTATATCAGGAGCCGAACCATGAACAGGTTCAAAAACTCCTGGACCATTATTGTTTAGAGAAGCAGATGGAAGCATACCAATTGAACCAGTTAACATTGCGGCTAAATCGCTTAAAATATCTCCAAATAAATTACTAGTTAAAATTACATCAAATTGACCAGGATCTCTAACTAATTGCATTGCTGCATTATCAACGTACATATTGCTTAGAGATATATTTTTATCTTTTGAGGTGATATTTAAAACTGTATCTCTCCACAATTGACTAACCTCAAGAACGTTTGATTTATCAACAGAACATATTTTTTTATTTCTTTGGTTAGCAATTTTTATTGCTATTTCAGTTATTCTTTCTATTTCTGCCGAATCATAAATCATCGTATTGAAAGCTTTTGGGATTTTTGTATTTGTTATATGTCCTCTTGGTTTCCCAAAATAAATTCCCCCTATTAATTCTCTTACAACAATAAGATCTACATGCTCAATGATTTCTTTTTTTAATGCACTTGCATCTAATAGAGATTTTCTTATTTTGACAGGCCTGATATTTGCGAAAAGGTTAAGGGCAGATCTTAATTTTAGTAGCCCACTTTCTGGCCTTAATTCTCTTGCAAGAGAGTCATATTTCATATCTCCAACACATGCTAAAAGTACAGCATCACTTTTTTTGCATTGATCTAGTGTCTCATCTGGAGCAGGAGTCCCATATTTTTCATAAGCTATACCTCCAAATAATTTTTCAATGATCTGAATATCGAAATTATGATTTTTTGAAAGCTTTTTTAAAACTTTTTTTGAAACTTCTGAAATCTCTGGTCCAATTCCGTCACCTGACAATAAAACAATCTTATATTTCTGCATTTAAATTTTTGTTTATATAGAACAATAAATTATTGCTTGTCTAATTGTCTAAGTTTTTTTGCTAATTCTGGTAATTTTTTAAAAATACTTGAACTCCTTAGCCATGATTTATTTTCCATCGCGGGGAAACCACTAATTACCTTGCCATCTTCTATGTCACAATGGATTCCGCATTTTGAACTTGCAATGACATTATTCCCAACTTTTACTCTATTATTAACTCCTACTTGCCCTGCTAAAATAACACCATCCCCAATATTTGCTCCTCCAGCGATACCAACTTGAGCTGCAAATGCACAGTTCTTTCCAATTTTAACTCCATGACCTATTTGTATTAAATTATCCAACTTTGTTCCCTCATCAATAAAAGTAAATCCAACTGCGGGTCTATCAATACAACAATTCGTTCCAATTTCTACAAAACTCATTATTTTTACACCACCTTTTTGAGGCATCTTGACCCATTTGCCATTTTTAGGAATAAAACCAAATCCCTCTGATCCAATAACTGAATTTGAATTAATTATACAATTATTTTTTAAAGTGGTATTTTCGTAAATAACACAATTTGGATGAATTATATTATTATTTCCTATTCGAACATTACCTAAAATTGATGCTCCAGGAAGAATATGATTATTTTCACCAATTACAGTATTTTCTCCAATATAGACATTAGGTCCAATATGGCAATCTGCTCCAATTATTGCTGTTTTATCTATAACCGCTGAAGCGTGAATTCCTTGTTTGAAATTGATAGTTTTATATAAACAATCCAATACTTCTGCAAATGCAATTCTTGGATTTTTAACGATTATGTTTGATATATTGAGTTTCTTTAGGGTACTAACGATTTCATCGTTGTTAGTTGTTATTATTGCTGATGCTTTAGTTTGATCTAATTTTTCTTTAAGGATATTATTTTCTTCTAAAAAAGATATTTGATGTTTTGCTGCAGCATCTAATGAGGCAGCATCATTTATACATAAATCTTCTAAAATATTGGCACTAATAAAATTTGAATTTCCATTTTTTATTAGATCAACTAAATCACTTAAAAGCATTTTTCAGTTTTAATTTTTTTCTAAGAGAGAGCAAGAACATCTCTGTGTACGACAATTATCGTGGAGTTGTTATTTTCTTTATTATTTAAGATACTTCTTAATTTGTCGCTACTTATTGATACTAAACCTTTTGCAACTTCTTTCTCATTTGTATTCACGATTTTAACTGCCTGATTAATCGTAAAGTTTCCTTCTACATTCTTAACGCCAACCGCTAAAAGTGAGGCGCCTTTTTTTTTAATTGCAAAAGAAGCGCCTTCATCTAAAGTAATTTTCCCTACTGTTTGAATTGCATGTGAAAGCCAACTTTTTTTGTTTCCTATAGGTTTTTCTATTGGATAAAATAAAGTTCCAATTTTATTATCATTAAAAATTTCAATTAAGTTTTTTTTATTAGTTCCATCAACTAGTTGAACTTCAACTCCTCCTTTTGTTGCTATTTCTGCAGAAATTAATTTTGTAGAAATTCCTCCTGTTCCCCATTCATTATTTGAGTTTTGGATATTTTTATCTTTAATATCTTTTAATTCACTATTAAGAACTTCTTTAATAGGTTGTGCATCTTTATTATTACGTGGATCTTTTGAGTATAAATTTTCAATATCGGTTAATAAAATAAGCTTGTTAGCATTTATAGCTAAGGCAACTAAAGCAGAGAGTGTATCATTATCTCCATATTTAAGCTCTTCATTTGCTACGGTATCATTCTCATTCACTATTGGAATAACATTCAAATCGATTAATTTTTTTAAAGTTTTAGAAGCGTTATTAAAGGATTCTCTTGAATTGAAATCAGCTTTAGTTATTAAAATCTGAGCAATATTAAAACCTAATTTATTAAATACTTTATCGTATAAGGACATTAAATTAACTTGACCTACTGCAGCAGTAGCTTGAAGGGTACTTAAATCATTTGGTCTCGTTTTAATATTTAATTTTTGACAACCTAATCCAACTGCTCCACTAGTTACTAAAATTAATTTGTTTCCTTTTGAAAGAAAACTTGTAAAGGATCTAGAAAGGGTTTCAATAACTTCTTCTGTAGATGTTTCCTCTGTTCCTCTTAAAATACTAGTACCAATTTTTATAACCCAAGTTTTCATTTTATAAAATGAGAAATTAATTTTTCTATTGCCAAAGTTAAATTAAATCTTATAGGCAAGCCATCTCTATTTAATCGCTTAACTAATATTGTTTTTATATTACATCTGTTTCCAACAATAATATCTGTAAAAATTCTGTCGCCAATAATGGCTATATTTTTTGTCTCTGTGCCAATTTCTTTGATAGCAGACAAAGTTACTTTTATTCTTGGTTTTGATGCATTGTATTTATACCTTAAATTTAATTCTTTCGCTATTTTTAGGATTCTTTTTTTTGATGGATTATTACTAATTAGATATAAGGAGAAAAGTTTTTTAGATTCTATGATCCAATTTTTTACATCTTTTGTGATCATATTTGATTTTCTATTTACTAGAGTCCCATCCACGTCTAGCAATAAAGAATTGATTCCTTTTTTTTGCAACTCAGATTGAGAAATCATATATATTGGTATTTTTGAATCCCAATTGACTTTTAGGATAGACCTCATTTGTTTTAAGAAATATTTTTTTCAAGCTCAGTTTCAATCAAAGGTTGAATTTTATCGAACTCATCATCTTCAACTAATAAGGCCCCTTTGTCTTTTAATTTACCCACAATAAAAAAAGGATCTAGTGGAATATATAAGCCATATTCTTGGTCAAAAAGATTAAAGTTAACGAGCAATTCATAACTCTCACTATCATCATCGACGTAATCTTCTTCTAATTCATCGTAAATTGGTTCTTCAAGTTCTCCTGATACTGTTAATGTTACTGCTGATCTGATAAGTCTTAAATCATGTTCCTGAAGAACTGCTTCAGCATTTTTTAGTATTTGTTCATTTTTATCTATTTTCTCAATTAGTTCAGGTTCATCTTTTTCATTTATCTTAAAAAGACTTACTGGAGTATCAACTGGCGTTAATAAAGCATATTCTTGGCCTTCAATACTTACTAATTGTTCAAGATAACAAAATAGCTCGTTTCCATTTGAGTCATTTAACAAAAGAGTCTGTGCATCATAATTATCATTTGAGTTGGCTTCTTTCATTTAAAAATTATCTATCCTTTTTAATACTAATATTTTATTTGACGTTTACCAGCTATTTCTTCAAATTCAGGACCCTCTTCGATCCATTGTTCAAGTATTATTTTTGCTGAAAGACTATCAATCAATCCTGATTTATCTTTTTTTATTCCAAATCTATCTGAAGATTCCCAAGTTGAACTATGTTCGTTGACGTAAGAAAATGGAAGCTTTAATTCATTTGAAAGTAATTGACCGTAATTTTTACAGTCAATAGCTTGAGTGGTCATTTGACCTTCCTCATCTAGTGGAATACCCACAATAAACCCAGTCAAATTAAATTTATTTATATAATTTCTAATGATTTTAATCTCTTGATTATTTTCAAACCGTTTTACTGCTGGAAGTATATTTGATGTTATGCATAGGGCATCACAATAAGCTAATCCTATTCTTTTGGTACCTATGTCCAAACTCAAAATTGACTTTGGTTTAGGTTTGCAAAATTTCACTTTGTTTTTAATGGAAAAGGTGATGGATATGGATTACCTTGTGGACTTAATTTTTCAAAGATTGATTCCAAAGACTGATTTATTATATTGACTTGTTTGGCTTCATTCTTAACTATTGTGTTCCTGATAAGAATTATTTCTTGATTTTTTTCTTTGAGATTACATTCTTCGAGAAAAAGATTTAATTGAGAATTTTCTTTATAGGTTTTTAAATATGAAACGGGTGATTTTTGAAAAAATCTTTTTAAAAATTCTTTTAAAATAGAATTGAATTTCTTATCCCAATATCTACTTATAGTTAAAGTATAAATTTCTTCGTTTTGATAATTTATATCTTTTAAAATTGTACATAAAACAGAATTTTCATATATTAAGGCAGCACTTTTAGAGTTATTTCTTTTAAGAATGTCGTCTTGATC